>DASUFG010000616.1:0-5494 GCA_036274715.1 Agriterribacter sp. | reverse complement strand
TTCAACCCTTTTTCACGACTAAACCAACAGGGCAAGGCACAGGATTGGGCTTGTCGTTGGCTTATGACATTGTGAAGGCGCATGGGGGAGAAATAAAAGTAGAAAGTAAGGTCGGTGAAGGAACTGAGTTTATTGTTCAATTACCTGTTGTCTGAATCACGGATTAATTGGATTAAAAGAATACACGGATTTAGATAAAGGCAGAGCTATTAAGGCATAAGGACATCACAGAAAGATACTCGGAGCATGCTTAGTTGGGCTGTTAGTCAATTTCGAAAGTAAAAGCTTAGCCTTTAAAAGCCTCGTTCTTTAAATTGAAATCAGTGAAATCCACCAATCTGTGGTTCAGACAATTGCCATCTTTGATGCCAGCTATACTCAAATATCAGATGCTTATTCGGAAAAAAATCACTTAGATCCTGCATGCCGGAAAAGCAGTACCCGGCTAATGGTAACTGCACCTTTATAAAATTTGAAAAATAAACGGGATATTTATAAATCATTTTAATTAAATGAGGAAAATTATACTGCTTTCAACATTGTTTGCAATTACAACCGGAGTTTTTGCACAGTCCGGGGGAATTGAAAAACTAAGGCAGGAAATTAAAACTCACACCAGGGAAGATACATTCAGGGTAAACAGGCTGAATGAGTTGGCCAATTCCGGTGCCCTAACCCTTGATGAAAATTCAAAACTAGCGAATGAAGCGCTTGCTATTTCGCAAAAGACAGGTTACGCCATAGGCGAAGGCTATGCTAAACTGAACCTGGCACTAACAGAGATATCAAACGGAAATAAAACGGAAGCTAACGCTTTGATTAGCCAGGCTGATTCCATTGCAGAGAAAACTGGTGACAGGGAGCTACTTATAAATGTTTTGATGAAAAAGGCAAGCAATGCACAATTTAGCAATAACAACGAGGCAATTGCCTTTGGTTTAAAAGCAGAGAAACTCTCCCAGGAAACCGGCAATAAAAACCTGATCTCAAGATGCCAGTTTCTTATAGCCAGTATTTATCAGAATTCATTAAGTGATTATTCAAAAGCAATGGAATATGCCATGAAATCCATGAGTTCTGCAGAAGAGGCTGAATGCATGCCATGTCTTGCTTCTTCATGGAACACTATAGGCGCCCTGTATAATATTATAGGAGACCAGGAAAAATCACTTTTGTATTACCAGAAAGCTTTTGATGCAAATAAGGAACTGGGAAACACAAGATTAAAGGTAAACTTGTTAATGAATATCGGGGAACGTTACCGGCTGATGGGAAAATATCCCGAAGCCATTCATGCGTACAAAGAAAGCATGAAGGAGCAGAAAACATCTTATAGTATGGAACTGGTTAAAAGCGATCTTGCAGATGTATATGTTCGTATAGACAGCCTGCCACTCGCTTTTGAATATGCATTCAGTGCTCTGGCAATTGCTAAAAAAATTAATGATATCGAAGGTGTGGCCTGGATTGATGGAATTTTATCCCGTGCTTATCTGAAGAAGAAAATGCCGGATAGCGCACTTTATTATGCCATGCAAGGTTTGGATGCAGCGAAACAAACAGGTACTATTGAATTTATGCGGGACAACGCAGAGGCACTGGCCAATGCATATGCATTTAAAAATGATTTTAAAAATGCATACATCTATCATGATCTCTATACCACTTACCATGACAGCATTCTTAATGTGGAAGTAGGTAACAAAAGCAGGGTGCTGGAATACAATTATGATCTTGAAAAAAAGCAGGCACAGATCGCCGCACTTAACCAGCAAAAAAAATTACAGCAGAATTTTTTGATCAGCATATCTGTTGTTCTCGGGCTGCTCGTTATTACCGCATTGCTATTGCTTAGAAATAACCGTCAAAAACAAAAAGCAAAAAGAAAGATTGAAAAAGCTTATGCTGAACTGAAATCCACCCAGGCTCAATTGATCCAATCCGAAAAAATGGCTTCCCTTGGAGAACTTACCGCAGGGATCGCCCATGAAATTCAAAACCCGTTAAATTTCGTTAATAATTTTTCGGAAGTGAATGGGGAATTGATTGAAGAGCTGAGAGGTGAAAAGTTAAAAGAGAAAAGTGAAAGAGATGAAGCATTGGAAGATGAACTACTGAATGATATTGCTGAAAACGAAAAGAAGATCAATCTTCACGGCAAAAGAGCCGATGCCATTGTAAAAAGCATGCTGCAACATAGCCGCAGCAGCACCGGCCAAAAGGAACCCACCAACATCAATGCCTTGACAGATGAATACCTGCGGTTAGCCTACCATGGAATGCGGGCCAAAGACAAATCCTTCAATGCAACGATGAATACGGATTATGATAAAACGCTGGAAAAAGTAAATGTGATTCCGCAGGATATCGGCAGGGTCGTTCTCAATTTGATTAATAATGCCTTTTATGCCGTGTCCACCGAAGCCTTGGCGAAGGTGGATCGTGAATACAACCCGACAGTATCGGTAAGTACAAGAAAATCAGGAGACAAAATTTTAATCACTGTTAAAGATAACGGCAACGGCATTCCGGAATCGATCAAAGACAAAATATTTCAACCGTTCTTTACCACCAAGCCAACGGGGCAGGGAACGGGATTGGGGTTGAGTTTAAGTTATGATATAGTGAAGGCGCATGGGGGAGAGTTGAAGGTGAAGACGAAAGAGGGTGAGGGGAGTGAGTTTGTTATTGAGTTGCCAATAGTCTGAATCACGGATTTTTAGGATTAAAAGATTACGCGGATTATGTATGTATTAAAACATAGAGAAATTGCCGAAAGGATTATTGAAATTTATGAAAACTAAATCAATGAAATCCATCCATCCGTGCAAATCAGTGATTCAGACAATGTATGATACTGTAAAAGACCATGGCGGGGAGATAAAAGTAAATGTAGTTGGAAAGGAAGGAACAGAATGTATTGTCAGTCTGCCTTTATAGATTTCGATGGGTCAGGTTCCGGCAATTACGGGGAATGAAGGCTGAAACGAATGATGAAGAGTCTGCAAATTCATTATCTTTTTTGACTAATAAATTGAATTGCATTGTATGAAAAAATGGCTTCTGTTATATGTCTGCTATATCCTGTCTGCAGCCCTCAATGGCGTTTTTGGCCAGTCCAATGCTGTCGATATCCTTAATCATTTGCTAAAGCAAAATACAGCACAGGACACAAACCGCGTAAAGCTTCTCAATAAGTTATCCGAAGAATGGCGTGGCATTGATATTGCCACAAGCCGTTCAAAAGCTGAAGAAGCATATCATCTTTCACTACAGCAAAAATATATTTCAGGCGAAGCATACGCTTTGCGAAATATTGGAATTTCTTACATGATGCAGGGCGATTTTTTGAAGGCCAACGAATTTCTGCAAAAGGGGTTAATTTCTGCTAAACAAAATAGTGATTCAAAAGCTACTGCGCTTATATTATTAGGCCTTGGTTTTGTTCACAGCAATATGGGGGAATACCCTAAAGCAATAAACTATTTGGAACAGGCACTAACTATAGTACACCAAAACAATGACTCCGTAAACTTAAGCGCTGTTTTAGCAAACCTTGGACAGGTATATTATTTCCAGGGTAATTATCCGAAAGCACTGGATTATACACTGCAATCTTTAAAAAATGCTGAACAAATTAATGATAAGCAGGCAACGGCAAAAGCATTAACCGGGGTGGGAAATATTTATAGTGAAGTGGGCGACCAGGAACAGGCATTATCTTATTTAAAAAAAGCATTAACTGCCAATGAGGAATTGGGAAGTAAACGGGATATATCGATTGTACTGAACGGCATTGGGAATGTCTACAGGCTGAGGGGCAAGTATGCTGATGCTATTGATAACTATCAACGTGCCATTAAACTTAAACAGGAACTAAAGAGTGAGTACGGTGTAGCACTCAATGAATCACGCCTTGCTGATATTTACCTTAGCCAGCGAAATGCGCCGCTTGCATTAGAGTATGCTTATAAAGCGCTGCCGGTAATTAATGCTGCAGGAGATAAAGATAATGTGGGATTTATTTATGATGTCATAGCCCGGTCTTGGTTTATAGAAAATAAAATTGACAGCGCTATTTACCATGGCAGGCAAAGCCTGGTGATTTCGAAAGAAACCGGTAATAACCAGGGTATTGCAGATGCCAGCAAGGTTTTGGCCGATGCATACGCGCAAAAAAATGATTTTGCAAATGCCTACAAATACCAACAGCAATTCACTGCATACCGCGACAGTGTTTCCAGTGACAGCGTTACAAGAAGAGTGGGGCTTTTATTGTATAATTATGATCTTGAAAAAAAGCAGGGAGAAATTACATCACTGATAAAAGACAAAAATTTCCAGGCTGAGGTGAACAAAAAACAACGGGAATTGTTAATCGTCTCCTTTGCGGGGTTAGGCATCCTGGGTGTGATGGCTATTGCCCTATGGAGAAATAACCGTCAAAAACAACAGGCAAACCTGCTCCTGACTAAACAAAAGGAAGAAATAAATCTGCAGTCTGATCAATTGATGCTGCAAAACAAAGAAATCAGTCATCAAAAAGATCATCTTGAGCGGGCTATCGAGGAACTAACAAGTACACAGGCATTGCTGATTCAAAAAGAAAAAATGGCTTCCCTGGGAGAACTCACAGCAGGTATTGCGCACGAAATACAAAATCCCTTAAACTTCGTGAATAATTTTTCGGAAGTCAATAAAGAATTATTGATTGAAATGAAGGATGAAATGCTGAAAGGCAACTATGATAATGCAAGGGAAATTGCTGATGATGCCATTAATAACGAGGGAAAAATAAATCATCATGGCAAACGGGCCGGGGATATAGTAAAAGCTATGCTCCAGCACAGCCGCGGCAGCAGTGGTGTAAGGGAACCGACTGATATCAATGTCCTGTGTGATGAATATGCACGACTGGCGTATCATGGCCTGCGCGCAAAAGACAAATCATTCAACGCAACAATCAACACAGATTTTGACTCAACCCTTGCTAAAATCAATATCGCAGCACAGGATATTGGACGGGTTGTTCTCAACCTGATCAACAATGCATTTTACGCAGTAACTGAAAAAAAGAAACAGCAACAGGATGGGTATGACCCAACCGTTACCGTTACCACAAAACAGGTGGGCGATAAGGTAGCCGTCTCTGTTAAAGACAATGGCAACGGCATTCCTGATTCGATCAAAGAAAAAATCTTTCAACCCTTCTTCACCACCAAACCCACCGGACAAGGTACTGGCTTAGGGTTGAGTTTGAGCTATGATATTGTGAAAGCACATGGGGGAGAAATTAAGGTAGAGAGTAAGGACGGCGAGGGAACTGAGTTTGTTGTTCAATTACCAATTGTCTGAATCACGGACCTGCCTGCCGGCAGGCAGGTTATGAGGATTAAAAGATTACACGGATTTAGATAATGGCAGAGCTATTAAAACATATGGACATCACAGAAAGATACTCGGAGCATCCTTAGTTGGCCTGTTGAAAAGCGGT
>DASUFG010000615.1:0-6365 GCA_036274715.1 Agriterribacter sp. | reverse complement strand
GAAAAGGAAAACAGTGTAGCGATAAGAATAAGTACGCGCATCGAACGGTATTAGGCTATAAAAATAAGGATTTTTGAAGTACCGGAAATAGGAGTTACGAAAGTTAACAAAACCACTCCGATTAACATATGTTAACACCTATATCTTTTATGCTTAAAGCCCTGATGCCTCCTATTTACCCTGCTCTTCCAGTTCCAGCAACTTTTCAAACGTTTGCTCATATTCCTTATTGGCAGCAGCTAATGCTTCAGCGTTCTTTTTGTAATTGGTTTCTGTGGTAAGAAATCTATTTTTATCGGAGTAAATGTCGGGAGTAATGAGTTCCGTTTCAAGCACCGCTTTTTGTTGCGTAAGTAAGGCAATCTTTTCTTCGAGCAACTGCAGGTTCCTTTGTTGTTTCTGCAGTTCCCGTTTTACATCTTTATCTATGGGAGCATTGACCATATTGCGGGGCGGCGCTTCATTTTTTTTATCATCGGGTTTTTTCTCGTTCGATGCCGGCTTCTTTTTATCCTGTTTGGTTACCGCAGTACCGGCATTTTTTGATGCTTCGGCCTTTTTTCTTTCTTTCCATTCCATCCACTCTTCGTAGCCACCGGCAAAGTCCTTAATCCCGTAGTTATCTATTTCCCAGATACGATTGGCCGATTTTGAAATAAAATGCCTGTCGTGACTTACCATGATCAAACTTCCCTGGTAACGGTTCAGCGCTTCAATCAGTAAATCGATAGAAAGCAGGTCCAGGTGATTGGTAGGCTCGTCCAATATTAAGAAATTGGCTTTACTCACCATCGTTTTCGCCAATGCCACTCTTGCTTTTTCACCACCACTCAATACTTTAATTTTCTTCTCTACATCGTCGCCACTGAATAAAAAGCAGCCCAGCAAGGTTCTTAACTCCTGTTCTGTTTTCTGGCTGCCGCTGGTTTTCATTTCATCCAGTATGGTGTGCTGCACATTCAACGCTTCCAGTTGGTGCTGCGCATAAAAACTCTCCTCTACATTATGTCCCCATATTCTTTCGCCTGTAAACGACTCTGTTCCGGCCACAATTCTTAACAGTGTGGACTTTCCCTTTCCATTGGCGCCAATCAATGCAATTTTATCGCCACGGTTTATTTCGGCAGCAGTATTTTCAACAATCTTTATCTCGCCAAAACTTTTACTGATATGCTTCAACGTACATATTATTTTCCCGGGCACTTTATCTAACTGAAAATTGATTTTTATCTCGGGGCGGTCAATCGATACATCCTCTACCCGCTCCAGTTTATCCAACCGCTTCATCGCGCTTTGAGCGGCGGCGGCTTTTGTGGCCTTTGCCCTGAACCTTTCTATAAACCGCTCCTGCTGGCGGATGTACTCCTGCTGATTTTCAAAAGAACGCTGCTGCAGTTCGAGCCGCATTTCTTTTTCAACTTCGTAAAAATCAAAATTACCGTTATAAAAATGCAGTTGCTGTTGGTACAGTTCTACGATTTTGGTAACCATGCGGTTCAAAAAATACTTATCGTGGCTTACAATTACAACCGCCCCTTTGTAATGCAGGAGGTATTTTTCCAGCCATTCAATGGAGGGAAGATCGAGGTGGTTGGTGGGTTCATCGAGCAAGAGCAAATCGGGTTGCTGCAATATCATTTTAGCCAGCAATACCCGCATGCGCCAGCCACCGCTGAATTCTTTATATGGCCGCTGTAGGTCTTGGTTGGCGAAGCCCAGTCCTTGTAATACTTCTTCCGTTTGATGGTGGATATTATAGCCGCCCAGCATTTCCAGTTCATGGAGTTTATCGGAATAATCGTGCACCAGGGCCTCGTCCTCATGCTCTTTCTCGAGGCGGTTACCTAATATTTCGATTTCTTTTTCTAACGCTAATATCTTTTCAAAAGCGCCCAGCGCCACCTGTATAATGGATTCGTTGGTATCAAAGCTCAGGAGGTCCTGGTGCAGGTAGCCAATGGTGTTACCACGGCCCCTTTCCACCGTTCCGGAAGAAGGGAGCATTTCACCCACCAATACCTTTAATAGAGTTGATTTTCCGGTACCATTATAGCCGATCAGTCCAATGCGTTCATTGGGCTGTATATGCCAGGTGGCGTCCCTTACAATGGTTCTTGCGCCAAATTCAAAAGTTACATCCTGCAATCCTGCCAGCATAGTTCCAAATCACTTTATTTCTTTATTGAATCCTGGTTGGTTACAGGACTGTCTGTTTTGATAATCGCAGGCGTTTCGGGATTGGCAGCAGGCGTTTTATATTTCCCTTCAATAAAGCTCAGATAATTCTGCACCCGCAATGTTTGATCAATTTCACTGTATAAAGTACGTTGCTTTGCGCTTAAACCATCGGGGTCCTGCATATGCTGCATCATTTCCTGCTGCGACATATTTCCCAATGCGGCATAATACTTTAATTGCTGATCAATGTCTTTCTTCAGGTCTTTTAATACCCGGTCGCCCAATTCGGGGTAATCGGCCTGGTAGGCCGCTTCCATGAAGGAAATACCGGCTATATTGTGCTGGTTACCACGACTTACCATTCCATACGGCATATTCGCCACATTCAATCCTTTGTCGCATTTCTCCAGCATCTTTTTCGCTTCCTCTTTCCTGCCATCAGTGGCCATGCTCTCTGCCGCACTGGCGTATGCCTGGCGTATACTCAGCAAATGCCTGCGGTTTTCTTCATCAAAATATACACCGGGTATATCTGCATTTCCAAAAGCAAACTTCTTCATCATATTGTCGTATGCCACATCGTTGTTTACGTTATTGTTGCCGTCTTTGGGCTGCACAGGCACCAGGCGGTAACTCAATCCATCGGCGCGCAGGTACTGTGCGAATCCTAATTCATTAAAAGGAGAAGTAAAATAAATGGGACGTTTCCACTTATTGGCGGCAATAACATTCAATACTGCCAGGTCATTCTTCATCAATGCATTTTTATTCTCAGGTAAATCAAACCTCAATTCATTTACCACCACATCTTTGGCATTTACGGTGCCGTTGCTACGTACCAAAGCGCTGTCTACCCGCACGCTGAATTTCCGTACCGGGAAGGTATTGAACGTGTTATCCGCACCATAGGTAATCATATTGGCGGGATCATCACTCCCGATCAATTTGGTTAAAACATCCTCAAGATATACATATTGGTTCTGGGGAATTTTAGGATTGGCTTCAAAATACACTACGTTGCGCTTATCTCCTTCCGTTTTCTCGGGGCCCCATAGCAGGTCTATAGGATCGCTGTCATTAACTTTATACCGCATCTGGTTGATATACCAGTCAATACCCAGCAAACTATAATTAATCACCCTGATATCGCGGCGTATACCCTCTACTTCCTGGGCATACCATAGCGGATAAGTGTCATTATCCCCAAATGTAAAGAGTATAGCATTGGGGGCGCAGCTTTCCAGGTAATCTTTTGCCAGGTCGCGGGCTATTTCCTTCCTGCTGCGGTCGTGATCATCCCATTCCTGGAAACCCATAATAACAGGAACGGCCAAGGTACAGATTACAGCGGCTGCGTAACCGGCCAGTTTAGCATTCATTACCTTTTCGAACCATTGTTTCACCTTCAATAGGCCAATACCTATCCATATGGCAAAAGCATAATAAGATCCGGCAAAAGCGTAGTCGCGTTCGCGTGGCTGCGGACCGGCAGCATTTAAATAAAATACAATGGCGAAGCCCGTAAAGAAGAATAGTAAAAAGCTGACCAGGAAATCTTCGCGGTGATGACGGTAATGGAAAAACATACCGATGAGCCCCAGTATCAGCGGCAGGGCAAATAGCGTATTATGGGCCTTATTATTCTTAATGCTGTCGGGAATTTTAGACTGGTCTCCCAAAAACAGGTTATCAATAAATGAGATGCCTGTTAGCGTATTACCATCCCTTACATTTCCTGTACCCTGTAAATCATTCTGCTTACCCACGAAATTCCAGCCAAAATAGCGCAGGTACATCCATCCAATCTGGTAACCGAAGGCCCACCGGATATTATCAATGTAAGTGGGTTTCTCATCTTTGTCGAGGCCCAGCCAGCTACGGTAATAATTAGCATGACCCTGGTCGTTACTGGCGTCCCAGATACGGGGCAGGAACATCATGTCGTCCGACTCGTATTCGTATTCAAAATTCTTACCGATGTTAATGTATTTGTCGTTGCCTTTTTGCCAACGGGATCCTTTTTCCTTCACCATTGGCGTGCCATCTGCGTTTCTTTTGATATCGGCTGCAAAAGTTTGTCCGTAAATCAGCGGGAAATCGCCATACTGCTCGCGCCCGAGATAACCAACAAGACTCATCGGGTTGTCTACGTTATACATATCTACCGTAGGGTTAGCGGCAGAACGGATCATGGTAGTAAGATAGGTGGAATAGCCAATAAGCATAAAGGAAAAACACCATAATCCCAGCTTCAGAAAATGGAGTACCCTGTTCTTATTGTGATAGGCGCCATACACCGCTAAGGTTGTGCCACCCACAAAAAGAATGAAGGTGAAGAAAGACGTGATAAAGGGGAAAGAGAACAGGAATATGAATACCGAGAGCCAGATGGCAAATCCCGTAAAATTATTAATGAGTTTATCGCCCCCGCGGATACCTATATATATCACAATGGCCAACAACACAAAATAAGCAGTGAACCCTGAGAAAAAAGGCATGCCCAGTCCATTTACAAACCAACGGTCAAAAATACCTGAACCGGTGATGGTATATTGGATCACAAACTTTTGTACGAATCCTGTTAATATACAACCCACTATAAAGGCCCAAAAAATACCCCATTTAGTGGTTTTATACCGGCGGAAATAATACAGCATTACAATAGCCGGTATGGTAAGCAGGTTGAGCAGGTGAATACCTATAGATAACCCAATAACAAAAAACAGCAGTACAATCCACCTGTCGGCTCCGGGTTCATCGGCACTGTGCTCCCATTTTAACATCATCCAGAATACAAGTGCGGTTAAAAAAGAGGAAGACGCATAAACTTCGCCTTCTACTGCACTGTACCACATGGAATCGCTGAAAGTAAAGGCCATGGCGCCTACTACACCAGCAGCCATAATGGTAAAAATGTGCTCGCCCGTTAATTGGGTATGTGTTTTCTGGTATATTTTACGGGTAAAATGCGTAATGGTCCAAAACAGGAACAAAATCGTAAACCCGCTGGCTAAAGCGCTCATTACATTAACGGCTTTTGCAGCAGTTAAAGGGTTATCGCCAAACAGTACAATAAAAACACGGCCCATCACCACAAATAAAGGAGCTCCCGGCGGGTGGGGTATCTGCATTTTAAAGCAACTGCTTACAAATTCGCCACAATCCCATAGGCTTCCTCCGGCTTCTGCGGTTAGTATATAAACGGTGCAGGCAATAATGCAAACAATCCATCCGGTAAGGTTATTGATCTTGTTGAAGTTCATATTAGTACTGTCTTTTATAAGATTGGCAAACCTACAGGAATTTTGATAAGATACAAAACTAAGGGTTCGTTAATTCGACGCCTGTTCGGGGGTTGATGGTTGACTAAGATGGGACCATATAATACCCTCAACTGTTTGCATTAAAGGGTGTGATCCATCCTCACCGGCCTCTAACAATATCAGTCCATTCTAAAAAATGCATCATTGTTTCATTTTTTTATTTAGCTTTGGAGCTTATTGGTATTCTTTGGGTAAATGGATTAAATCATATCAGTATTGTGTTGCACTGTTGATGCTCATCAGCTTTACGGCCACTCAATTGCCTTTTGAACTTTTTCATAACCACGCTAGCAACCGCGTGTTTTGCAAAGAAAACAAAAGTGGAGAAGGCATTTGCCAGCACAAATCGCATCTCGGAACGAAAAAAGATGATTGCTGGGCCTGCAGTATTCATGTTGAAAAAGTGTTCGTCTTTACATCGCCCCTTCCTCAACAAATTCATCATACCTGGTTTGGATTTTCACAAATCCCTGCCACAGAAATACAACCCAATACCCCCGCAGTCATTGCGCTTCGGGGACCACCTCAAAGGGTAGCCTGAATACCATTTAGCTGTTAATGCTTTTTTTGTCTTCTGCTAAGCAATCCAACCCCGGGTAAAATCCGGGAACAACAGCGTTTCAAAACTGTTGTCTACCAGGGAACCCATTTTTAATAATAGTTGATGAAAAGAGATTCCTTCACATTTCAAACGTCAATTTTGGAAAATCATTCTATTCACCGTTTTATCACTTCCGTAGCATGCTTCATGGCATGTATATCTTATACACAGGCGCAAAACAATTGGGTGGACCCATTAGCCTTTTCCCATAACGTTGTAGCCAATGTTTCTATTTCCGGCAAAGTAACAGATGCTCATACCGG
>DASUFG010000614.1:0-3405 GCA_036274715.1 Agriterribacter sp. | reverse complement strand
CCCTCCAGTTGTAGGGAAGTAACAGTACAATCCAATTCTTTTTGTGGTCCGGCTTCGGCATCGGGGATACTGCACTGAACAAAGGGGTCAAAACTCAACTCCACGCCATATTGAAGATTAACCGCTTTGGTACTCCAGAGTGCGCCTTTAATTTTGGAAGAACTCGCGCCTGATCCAATATTGATTCCGGCATAAGGCGCATATACCGTTCCAAACCATTCGGAACTTCGGCCTAGTCCAAACCAATTGGTCATGGTAAATGCGTAGGACCCTAATGAACAGCTTGACCCCGATCCATGTGTTTCAAGGTAGATCCTCGAAGCTCCGCCACCATTGATAATGTCTATGTTGGATATATTTAAGTCAACATCATTGTATACATAAATCTTAAAAGCGCCGGGCTTATTCTTAAAATCGAACACGAAATTATTGAGATACAATCCCCAGTTTTTAATTGACTTAAACACGTATACGCCTGGCCCGGAAAAGGTAATGGTTTTTTTGCCCGGGAGATTCATGTTGCCATACGCTCCAGGAGATATTGTTTTGGATCCTGTGATATTAGTTGAGCCGGCGGCGGGAAAATTTGTGATGGTGGGCATTATCGGGAGTGTCGGGAGTGTGGGTGTTCCAACAATATTGCCGCCCCCCGGCTGAGGCCCCTGGTAGGTGGTTCCCGAAGGATGTGTTAGTTTTCCGGTAATTGTTCCGCTGGTTACTTTACTATTTCCATTAACATCGATGTTGCCATCTAAAAAGGCGCCAGATCCGGCGGTAAAAATATATCCTGACGACGCCGAGGAATTAGCCGCCGAAACATTGCCGTATATTTTATTGCTATTACCAAGCTGGATGTTTTCGCCGCTATATAAGGCACCGGCAATACTTACATTGCTATTGGTCTTTATAGAATAACGACTTCCGGCCGCACCAGCCAGTACCTTTGAGCTTGAGCCGATCTGGACGGTATTCGTTCCAAAAATGGAAAAATCAGTTATTTTAAGTTGTTGGGATTGCGCTTGGCCTGGGAGGAAATTGATTGCCAGCATTGCGAACAGGCAGCATTTTTGAAAAGGTGCCGAAAAGTAAAGTTTTCTCATTAAACAGGGTTTAGTTGAATTAGCTTTGATATCCGTAACTGCTTCCCTAAAATATTTGTTGAGTCAAACTATTATATCTCTTCGAATAATACACACCATCCCATCATTCAGTATCTCAGGCGACTCTTCAATAGCCTACCGTTCACTTATCATAGTGAGCAGTGCGGATCAGGAATTTCAATATTTTTAGGTTTCGTGAATCTATGCTATCGCTAGCATCAAAATTGAAGCAGGTATTGACAGGATGTTGGATGATGATCTGTTACCAAACGGGCTAAAGTATTAACAGGTCAAGTAAAGAAAGTTGTAAATCCGGTTATAGTGGCAATCGATAAATTGATCCTCCCATACTGCTGTCATATATTAACTACATTGTAGCTGCGGCTATGGGACACCGTAAATATACGGAATAATATTAATTTTCAATTTTTTTCGCTGCCAGTGGTTATGAAGCCAATATTCGGGTAGGAAATCCCGTTTTGCAGTGGAAAGGGAAGTTTTTCGCGGCGCCGGGGAGGAAGTTTTGTTGATGGCAATACTTGGTGAATTATTATTATACAGTCTGCTAAAGGTTGTATTTGTTTATTTTCAGATTTGTCCTTTCTTTACTTAAAAAATAGCAATTGGCCGATTATACAGCAGCTGAACAATTTATTCTGCAAAAACTGGAACGCGAGCTTTCTCCGCAACTTCATTACCACAGTATACACCACACACTGGATGTTTTACAAGCAGCGATCGTAATTGGTGAATCCGAATCAGTTACCGGGCATGAGTTATCGCTTTTGCGCATTGCGGCTTTATTCCACGATTCAGGGTTTATTTACCAATATAAGGGGCATGAGGAAAGGGGTTGCATTTTAGCAAGAGAAAACTTGCCAGGATTCGGTTTCACCCCAGGTGATGTTGAGGCTATTTGCGGGATGATTATGGCCACTATCGTTCCTCAGGGGCCTCATAATATATTAGAGCAAATTATTTGCGATGCCGACCTCGATTACCTGGGGCGGGATGAGTACTATGTAAAAAGCGAAAAATTGTACAGGGAATTCATGGCTTTTGGCATCGTTCACAATAAAGTGGAATGGAATGCGCTGCAACTACATTTTTTTGAAAGCCATCATTACCATACGGCTTTCAGCCTGCGCGAAAGGGAACCGCTTAAACAATATCATTTAGAAGGTATTAAAAAGGAGATTGCTGCTGCAATAAAATAGAACTCTCTTTCCTTTCTTGGTACCTTATTATAGTTAAACCGCACAGTTGCCTTGTCGTTTTTGGCTGTCGCTCTTATTTAATGGGCATCAATAATGAGGGTAACTCGTGTATTAATGTAGTTGCATCAGCAGCCTGCACCCGCTAAAGTGCCGTTCGTTTTGCGATAATCGTTTACATGTGGTGCTTTTCCATCATTTTTTTCATCATCCACGGTTTGCTGGTCAGTATAAGGCTGAAATAAAACTGGCTTATCCCGTCTTTCGGCGCATTTCCCAGCGTTTGGCCTTCGTTTGACCTCCAGCCATGTTTTTGAAAACTGCCGGTATAACCAGCCTGCAGCCCAATTGATCCGGCGTGTTCGGGTGAGTTAAATGCGATGCCTGCCCCCGCACGATACAGCAAAAAATCATTTCTGAATCTTGTTGACCGGATACTGTTCTGAACAGCCGGTGATTCCAGCACGTCATCAAAATCTACAAGCGTGTTGTCACTATAAAAAATAGCCTGGTAGGCCTGGTATCCGAGTCCTGCAAGGGGATAGAGGGTTATTTTTTCACTCTTCAGCAGGTCATAGCCCATATCGGCATTGAAACCAATATAGCGGATGGTACTGCTTTTTTCGTCGCGGTGGGCGCTCAAACTGCTGCCTATGGTGATGCTGCCCCCCGAAATGAACCGGTTCCTTTCCATCATCCAACCCAAACCCAGCGTAGCTGTATAATCCTTTAATGGTTTATACTGTGGCAAACCAGCCAGGCGGTTATTAAGCCCGTTGAATTGCTGAATACTTCCTCCAAGGGTGCGTGTAATGGAAGGCATGTAGCTTTCCATCTTTTCTTTGTCAAACTTTTTGTGGCCTTTTTTTTCCTGCGCAACAGATGATACTGCAATGGCAAGCAGTATAGATGTGATCATGATTTTCATAACTGTAAGTTTTTATTAATGCCTGGATTCTCCTTTCACTTTTCCGCAGCACGTGAGTATGTACGAGAAATAGTTGCAATGAGTTGTAATTCGTTTTAGTAAAATAAGTTAAATTCTGCCCTTCTGCGGAAGCGCAGCACACTTTACCTTTTCAATAACAAAC
>DASUFG010000613.1:0-15950 GCA_036274715.1 Agriterribacter sp. | reverse complement strand
GCGGGAGGCGGAGCACTTCCGTACAACTACGAATGCCGTATGCTGGAACGGAAAATTTTATGCCCATTTCATCGAAGACGATCCGCAGCCCAGCTACCTGGTCATGGATCAGCGCAACACACTCAGCCTTTCAAACCCCTACGATATCAATAGGGGGTTGCCAACAGAAGAAATGGCCGAGTCCATTATCAATACTTATCAAAAACTTAAAAAAGAAAACGCATCAAATTCTTTTGCGGAATGGTACGGCATTTACCCTGCAGTGCAACCGCATTTTGCAGATTACAAACCCGGCTCGTATATGAATGGAGGTGTGAATACTATCGTTGCCGGCGAACTGGCGAAAGCGGCGTTTCAACATGGGTATGAAGGCTACGGTGTTGATATATTACAGCGACTGATGGACCTGATGAAAAAGTATAACAGCGATCTTCCGGTAGCGTATCAACCGGATGGTAAAGTTGATGAAGGTATACCAGATAATTGGGGCCAGGCGGCGGTGTATAGTGCGTTAATAGAAGGGCTGGCGGGGGTAGTGGACAAAGGCACACAATTCAGTAATGTAGAACTTTCTCCAAGATGGCTGGCAGCGGGGGAAAATGAAGCTACTGTACATGTAGTTTACGGTCCAACACAGGCCGCTATACATTACTCGTATACGCATCTTGCGGCTGAGCAGAAAATCAAACTGACAATCACCGGAGATGTCGTGAAAGGAAGCGTACGCATTTTACTGCCGCCGGGAACAAATCATGCAAAAATGTATTTGAATGATAAATTGCTACCTGCTTTTGCCGAAACAATCAACAAAAGCACCTATATCGTAACGCGCGATATTGAACTGAAAAATAAAACCTTCCTGGTTCAGTATTGATGATGATCTGCAAACCCAGTCCATTCTTTTACCCAGCATACTGCAGCATAGTTTGCGTTAAGATTTGCTGTATGTTCAATCACGGTTTCATCAGATGAATGCTGTATGAAAAAACGCCGGTACACCGGATCACACTTACTGAGCAAGTAGGGTTGCATTTAAAATTTTCGCTAGCGGGTGGATGCCTGCCTACCGGACAGGCAGGCATCCGCCTGTAGAGTTCGCTACCGGCCCGTGTTTCACCTACCGGACCATTGGGCAGGAGCGAAAATTTGAAATACGCCCACAAGTATTTATTATTCATATTATAATTATAATTTATTAAATTAGGGAATTGTTATTACCTTAATTGCACAAATAACCGCGGAGCCGTTTTTGTTAATCCTGGTTTCACTGAATGCTTATGCCCACCAAAACGAGCCATATTAAAAGCTGGATCCATCTTCAGAATGGCGATAAAAATGCCCTGCTGGAAATCTACAACCAGCATTATATTGGCTTGATGAATTATGGAATTAAATTAACAGGACAACGCGATCTCACAAAAGATTGCATTACACAAATTTTATTACGCCTTTGGGATAACCGCTCGAAATTACCCTGTATAGAAAATGTGCGATCGTACCTGCTCACCAGTTTACGGCGCGAATTAATGGCAGAATTGAAAATGGAGGGCAACAGGTTATCAAAAAACAGCATGTTTGGCAAAAGTCTCCAAACCCACGAAATGCCTTACGAAGAATACATTATTCAACTGCAACATAACAAAGAACTCAGGGAAAAACTGGCGAACGCCATTGCGCAGTTAACGCAGCGGGAAAAAGAACTATTACAATTAAAATTCTTTGAAGACCTTGATTATGATGAAATTGCAGCCCAATGCCAGATTACCAAAAGAACCGCGTATAATATCATCCACGGATCACTGAAATCGCTCAGGTTAATTTTAGTTGCTACTCCCCCCGGGAACCTCATTCCTGATTATGCCTTGCTGGCATCACTTTTCCTTCTATTGTTTTAATTTCATTTTCCCCCTTCTTTTTTATAAAAAAAGCACGAATTCCATAGTAAAATGCTGTTGACCGTCCTTCAATAGGAGAAATAAGGACGTAATGAATTACACAGCATTCGGGATAGAAGATTTGATACTGGATGAGTCATTTCAAAATTATTGCCTGGCCGCAAACGAGGAAGACCTGGCTTTTTGGACACAGTGGATAAAGCAAAACCCGGGTAAATCGGCTATGGTTAACCAGGCCAAAGCCCTCTATCTTTCACTTATCGGAAACCACTCTGCAGAACAATTTTTGGCCGACAAAAAAGACTTTGAACGTATTGTTGAAAAACATCTTTCAAATGAACCGCAAGAGGAAGCAATAATTGTACAACCCGATTTTTCGGAAAAACCGGTTGGTAAAAAAGTATGGATATATGCGGCTGCGATAGCAGCGACCGTTGCGGGTATTCTTTTTTTTGCTACCCGTAATGATGATACGCCGATCCAAAACCACCCCCAGGAAGCCCAGTTAAAATACAACAGTACCGAGGTTAGTAAGCCGGGAGAAAGAAAATCGATCCAATTACCCGATGGCAGCAAGGTGATGCTGAATGCAGGTAGCACCATTAACATTGCAAAGGATTTCAATACAGCCAGTCGCGAGCTGACCCTGGTCGGAGAAGCATTTTTTGATGTAGCTCATGATGCCGGAAGGCCATTCATTATTCATACCAGTACTATGGATATAAAAGTGCTGGGAACCATATTCAATGTAAGGGCTTATCCCGGCGATAAAACATCGGAAACCTCCTTATTGAAAGGTTCCGTTGAAGTGACCGTACGGAATAAAGAAAAGAAAAAGATATTCCTGCATCCAAACGAAAAAATAATCCTGCCTAATAACGTTGACGGGGACCCTGAAAAGCAAAATAAAAAGATTTTCGATAAGCTCGCCGCAAATGATCATTTTAAAATAACAGGGCTTACCTATAATAAAACGGATAGTACGTTAACCGAAGTTTCGTGGACAGAGAATCGACTGGCATTCAGTGATAACAGTTTTGAAACCATAGCCGCAGAACTGGAGCGCTGGTACAATATCACCATCAGCTTTACAGATGAAAAGGTGAAACAATACCGCTTTACAGCAACATTTGACCAAAAAAATATAGAGCAGGTTTTACAGGCACTTCAATTATCGAGATACTTTAAATATACCATAGCAGCAAACAACAATATTATTATCAGCAAAAATTAAGATAATCAAACTAACGATATAAAATCAAAGGAGAAATGTTGACGCATTCCCCCTTTGAAAGTTTTTGAGGTAAGCTGTTATAACGGTTGGCTTACCCCATTTGTACACTTAAACTTGGTAAAAATATGAAAAAAAGGCTACAAAGCCGGACGCTTGCCTGCGCATCCGTGCTCACGAAAATTGTATTGCTTATGAATCTGGCTGTGATCATTATTCTTGCCACCTGCCTGCAGGTTTCAGCAAATGGCTATTCGCAGGAAACCAAACTAACACTTGATCTTAAAAAGGTTACGATCAGCAGCGCGTTGCGAACGATAGAACGCAAGACTGACTACAAGTTTGTGTATTCCAGCAATTTTTTCCCGGCCGAGCTCAGGGTGGATGTTCGCGTGAAGAACACACCGGTGTCGGAAATTCTCGCGTTAATATTAGAAAAGACCGGGTTCACTTTCAAAAAAATCGACAACGACCTGATTGTTATCACAAGCAATCAACCCTTGCTGAACCAACTTTCAGTCAGGGGGAAGGTTACAGACGCCAGTGGCATGCCATTGCAGGGAGTAACGGTAGCTGTTGAAAACAGCAATAGCCAAACAGCCACCGACAGTAAGGGTGAATTTGTAATCAACGCCCCCGAAAATGGAGCGTTGATCTTTACTTCTGTAGGCTACATCACCGAAAGAGTGCCTATAAATAACCAGGCTCAACTTACCGTTACGCTTACAGCCACTGCCCGTGGACTAGACGAAGTTGTAGTAATTGGCTACGGTCAGCGAAAGAAGAAAGATGTTACCGGTGCCCTGTCTACTGTTTCGTCTAAAGAAATATCCAAAAGCTCATCTATGACGCCCGAACTGGCGCTGCAAGGTAATGCCCCCGGTGTTTTTGTAGAATCGGGTGGTGGCGAGCCCAATGCCAGGCCCACGGTGCGAATAAGAGGAGTAAATACCTTCGGGTATTCTGAACCGCTTTATGTAATAGATGGTGTTCCTATTTATGAAGGTGGCGCAGGGGTAACAACCGGCGGAATTGGAGATATCCGTTCCCCGATTAATATCTTCTCCAAAATAAACCCGGCCGATATTGAATCCATGACTGTTTTAAAAGATGCGTCTGCCGCCGCCATATACGGG
This sequence comes from Agriterribacter sp., assembly GCA_036274715.1. Classification (GTDB taxonomy): domain Bacteria; phylum Bacteroidota; class Bacteroidia; order Chitinophagales; family Chitinophagaceae; genus Agriterribacter. The sequence continues at coordinate 11,688 of DASUFG010000613.1, read as the reverse complement.
GTAAGGGCTTCCAATGGTGTAATATTGATCACCACAAAAAAGGGAAAAGCCGGTCGTCCAAGAATTGAGTTCGCTGGATCTTACACCATGCAAAATGTTGCCAAAACGATTCCGCTGTTAAATACCCAGCAATATATGGGGTTAGTGAAGGAGGCCTATGAAAACAACCCTGATGCAGGTATTTCTTTTGGTCAGAAATTTGGCCCTTTATATACAGAAGGAGATCCTGCCTATGTAGGCAATGGTCCTACTTACGACTGGGTGGATGAACTAAAAAATAAGAACGCGCCCATACACGATTATAATGTAAGGGTGTCGGGCGGAAGCGAAAGTTTTACCTACTATTTTTCAGCAGGTTATCAAAAAACAGAAAGCCCCTTAAAAGCCAATAACCTGGAGCGGTATTCCGTGGCAATCAACATCGACTCCCGTATTTCTAAATATATTCACGCTGGCATAACGGCGAGAATGATCCAGCAAAAGGGATTAACCAATACTGGCGCCGACCTCGGAACGATGATGTCTACCATACCCTTCCAACCTATATACAACCAGGCCGGACCTTACGGCTTTGAACAGGTAACCGCCGGCAGTTTTGTTCCTAATCCAGGTTACGACCCCAACTTATTAAATCCCGGAGCACCTTACAATTTTGCTGCGGGCGATCCCAGGTTGTTATGGGGGCAGAATTCGAGGTTCAATGCTTTTGCTTTCCAATACTTAAACAGCACAAATTATGATTTGTACGATGCTATAGGTAATGCTTACCTGGAGATAGAACCGATAACCGGGTTGAAAATAAAAGGTTCGCTTGGTGGTGAGTTTTATTTTAATCTCAGGAAAACCTGGGGAAACAATGATGAATGGATGTTTTCACAAACGCCGGGCAATCCCTATGCCGGCCAGGATGGTAATGCAAAGGGGCGTTATGGCGAAAGGCAGGGCCGCACTTATAACCTGAACAAGGAACTGACGGTTAATTACAACCATACCTTCGCCAACGACCATAATGTGGATATCATTTTAGGAGCATCTGAGCAATTTGGCAGATGGACCACCACGGACCTGAGTGGAAACGTAAACTATGCCGATCCGCAATACAGGAGCATCGCCAATGTTCCACCCTATACACAGGGATTTGCCGGTATACTCCAGGAAGATGACCTGATTGGCTATTACGGAAGAATCAGCTACAAGTACAAAGACAAATATTATGTTGACGGAACCCTGCGCGAGGATGGTTCTTCGAGACTGGCTCCCGGCTATAAATGGGATCAGTTCGCGTCTTTTGCGCTGGCCTGGCGCATAAGCGCCGAGGACTTTTTCCCGGTAACCTCTTTTATTAATGATTTAAAAATAAGGGGTGGCTGGGGTAAATTAGGCAACTACCAGTCTGCCGCTTATTATGCATTTCTTTCCACGGTATCACTTACGCCCGATTATGCACTGGGCTCAGGAAATGGCGACGGGTACGGCGCCCAGGTACAGGGAGCAGCATTACCTAATTTCGCCAATACCACGCTCACCTGGGAAAAATTAAAAACCACCAGCATCGGCCTGGATGCAGTGTTGTTTGATAACAAAGTGAATTTTACCGTTGAATATTATGATAAGAGTACCTACGATATCATTCAATCCGTATCGCTACCGCCCAATACCGGCATCCAGGCGAATGCCGATCTTAATATAGGCGAGGTTAAGAATACCGGCTTTGAATTCCAGTTAGGGTATAATACCAATTTTGGCGAGGTAGGGTTCAATGCTTCGGCAAATTTCACCACGGTAAAAAACAGGGTAACCAAATTGTACGGAGGCACCCCACTTGGAGGTGAGTTAGATCGAATTGAAGAAGGATATTCTATGTTTTATTTGTGGGGCTATAAAACGGGCGGAGTTTTTCAAAACCAGTCCGATATTGATGCCTGGCGACAGAAATATGCGGATGGCATACTCGGGCAGGATCCCGACGATCCGTCTGCCGGTGTGGCCTATGAGCCCGGAGATATGTATTTCCAGGATGTATATGGCAATCCTAAGGATAATAGTGAACGATACAGCCCAACCCCGGATGGACTCGTTAATACCAACGACCGCACTTACCTGGGCAAAACCATTCCCGGCTATTATTACGGCTTTAATCTTGGTGTTAATTTTAAAGGATTCGACTTAAGTGTATTTTTCCAGGGTGTAGGCGATGTACAAAAATACAATGGCGTAAGATCGGGCATGGAAGGTATGAGTGGTCTTCCTAATCAATGGGCTACTACATTAAACCGGTGGACGCCGGACAATCCATCGACTACCATGCCAAGAGCAGTATACGGTGATCCTAAAGCTACATTACGATATTCCGACCGCTTTGTCGAAAACTCCGGGTATATGCGTTTGAAGAATATACAGTTGGGATATTCTTTACCCCGAACACTTTTAAACAAAGCAGGATTTATACAAAACTTTAGAATATACGTGGGGGCAATTAACCTGTTTACCGTTACCAGTTATACCGGGCTTGATCCAGAAAATGATCTCATTCCGCCTACCCGCCAGGTTCAGTTTGGTATTAACGCAACATTCTAATTCAAAAATTTATCTAAAATGAAAATATTTATAAGGAAAATAGCAGTGCTCACCTTTTTTTTGGTGGCCACAACGCTTTATTTCGGATGTAACAGGTCGCATCTTGACCTCTTACCACACGGACCTACGGAGGAGTCGTACTTTAAAGAGGAAAATGATTTTGCCAAAGCGGTGTATGGCGTTTACTCTAAAATAGACGATGTGTATTGGTTCCGGGGCAATCCACGCGCAAGCACAATGCCTATGTATTTGCTACCCGGTGATGATATCACCACGAACGAGGAAAACGAAGAGTTTGAGACTTTCGGGAGTCTGCAGCCGGGATCAGACCGGGTAACCTACTTTTATAGAGTATGGTATCAGCTTATTGCAAGAGCCAACGTGCTGCTGGAAAAAATTGAAGAAGAAGACGGTGTTTATCAAACTGCCGGGCTGAAGAATTACAATAAGGGCGAAGCACTGTTTTTACGTGGATATGCTTTTTTTACCCTGTGGAACTACTACGGCACTGCTCCTTTAAACATCGAAAGAGTGAAAAGTTCCGACCAGTTTACCCCTCCCGGTACTACAGGCACACAACTGCTCGACCAGGCCATTCTTGATTTTACAGAAGCAGCCTCTCTCCTGCCTCCATCCTGGGAACCAGCGAACCGGGGCCGTGTTACTAAAAATGGTGCTTTTGGCATGCTGGGAAAATCACTGGTGTTCAGGGCCTCCGCCACCAATAATGCGGGCGACTACACTGCAGCGATCAGCGCTTTGAACAGCGTTTCCGGGGCAAGCCTTACTGCCGACTTCACCGATAATTTTGCCTGGGATACTGAGAACAACCAGGAATCACTATTTGAATACCAGGCCACCCAGGCTTTTGGATTGGATAATGTATGGCTGGAAAATGATTTTGACAATGCGGTGGGTAATATGTCTGTTTTTTGGGGTTATTACACAGTGGGCAATGGAAACCTCCAGGGGAAATCACCATTTTTTGCTACTACAAAACTGGTTAATGCTTTTGAAGCGGGTGATCCGCGGCGGGACTTAACATTAGATGCCACTACCCGGGAGGTGAAGAAATATGTAACAAGAGACAAACTCAACCAGGTAAGTTTAGGTTCCGTAAATAACCCACGGATTCTGCGCTATGCGGATGTGCTGCTTTTAAAAGCGGAAGCTGTGCTGCAGTCGGGAGGATCCACCGCAGAAGCCATTGGCTATATCAATGAAGTAAGAACCCGGGCCCGCGCCATGGTTGCGGGCGGAAGCAGTCCTGCAAACTTTGACGTTTCGGAAACAGATAAAACCAGGATCATGAACTGGATCATGAATGAACGATTGGTTGAATTTGCCGGTGAAGGACAGCGGTGGATCGATGTGAGAAGATGGGCTATGCAAGGCATTGTTACGCTGGACAATGCATTCTTCAGCTCTAATACATCGTCCATGTCGTTTCAATCACCGAAGCATTTGGTATTGCCGATTCCAAGCGCAGAAATTGATGTGAACCCGAATGTGCCACAAAATTCAGGTTACTGATATTTTCTGCTTCAATATGTAAAACCACATAAACGGGCTGCATTAAAGCGCGCATTCAAAAAAATAGAATAAGTCGTTAGGGTTTTGGGGCTATACCATATTTACCTTGTACAACGATACTATTCATTTACCTTAAATGCTTTTAATGCGGCCCTTATTTTTTCATCACTACACCATTATGAAAACATATTTTTTTTACGGTTTGTTATTCTTCTCTTGCTTACCGGCGCCAGGCTGTTCAAAAAAAGACAACCCGTCATCGGGCAATCATCCGCCATCCGCCAACATTACATCAGACCTCGTTAAGGTAAACCCATTCACGTACAGTTTCGAAGTAACTGCCAACGACCAGGAATTTGATCCGCTTACCTACACCTGGGATTTTGGAGAAGGCACTGTAAAACAGGGAACTGCCAAAGAAACCTTTACTTACCCACCAAACAAAATATATAATATTACAGTAGCGGTAAGCGATGGCAAATCTCAACCCGTTAAAGTAAAAACCAGCATCAACACTAAAGTGTTCACGATTACTGCAGACGATAGCCAGAAATTCCAGGTAATGGAGGGATTTGGCGGATTCGGTTTACAAAGAGAGGGATGGTCGCCGGGGCCATTTACGAGTCCCGAATTTGTGAACACCTTAATTGACGATCTCGGTCTTACAATACTAAGACTAAACATTCCCTCCAATTTTGAAGTTGAAAATGATAATAGCAGCCCTTTTGTTACTGATCTTACCAGGTATAATGTCAATAACAATACGCCCGGACATGATGATAAGCTGGCAGATCATATTCAATACCTCAAAGACATGAAAGCAGCAGGGCTGCAAAAAGTGATTGCATCTGTATGGACTCCACCCATATGGATGAAATACAATAATAAAGTTGGTAATGGCACCACCGACCAGAATTCAGCACCCCCATATACCAACACACCTGATGCTACGACCAACCAGTTAAAGACAGATATGTATGATGAGTTCGCTGAATACTGTGTTGCTTATATCAAAACCATAAAGCAACTTACCGGAATTGATATATATGCATTAAGCATTCAGAACGAACCCCGCTTTTCGCAATTTTATGTTTCCTGCGTATACAATGGAGAAGCTATGCGCGACCTGTTGAAAGTGGTGGGCAAACGCTTTGAGGATGAAAGTATCGCTACAAAATTATTTGTGCCGGAAGATGTAGGTTTTTTTGATGGCATAAAGAGCCTGGTAGACCCGGTACTGGCAGATGCCGGCTCCAGGAAATATGTGGATATACTGGCGGTGCATGGTTATGCGACAGATGGCGTAAACCCCGGTTCGGCGGACGCAAAAACCTGGGAAGATATGTATAACTGGGGAGCCCCGTATGATATCCCTTTATGGATGACGGAAACATCCGGTTATGAAAACACCCTGGATGGCGCCATTGCATTGAGCAAAGCGATGTACATTGCTTTACAATACGGCAATGTGTCCGCATGGTTGTTCTGGTCGCTGAGCACTACGCAACTAGACGCCTATTCGCTAATGAGTGCTGGCGGTGAAAAAAGCAAACGATATTTCGTTTCCAAAAATTTTTACCGGTATATCCGCCCGGGCGCACAGCGTTTTAAAATCAGTTCGGATGATGAACACCTGCTTCCGCTTGCATTTACTAACACCAATGAACAATCTAATACGATTGTTATTATTAACGATGACATTACAGGCAAACCGGTTCGGCTAAGCGGAACTGGACTGGCAAATGAATATTCAATTTTTGCCACCAGTGCCGATCACGATTGCAAAGCGATGGGAAGCACAGATGTAAAAGACGTGGTATTGATCCCCGCGAAGGGAGTTGTTACTTTGTACAAAAAATAATAACTGTCGCATTGGCGTCAAACCGTTCCTGTAAGCGGGTTCTATATGGCGCAGTTACCCGAAAAACAATTTTAGTCAGTGGCCAAATCTTTATAACTGATCAATACTATTTTTTTCTTTTTGATGAGCGCAATAATATCGGGGTCAGTCCAGGTATCTGTTACGCCCTGCCGGTCTTCCGCCACATCTTCATACCCGATATGATGGATAGCCTGCATTTCAGGTGAATTGAGTGCAGGGTGATCCACAAAAAGATAAGTATTACCCGGCTCGAGGCTGTTGAGCATGGCGGCGAAACTCTTCTTTTTTTCTGCAGCCGTTTTATGGGCACCAATATATGCGGCGCTTTTAACGGCTTTCTCTTTCAGGTCAATATCCACATGGTATTCCTGCGCCAGCTTTTTTGCGAGTGCAGTTACTTCCGCGCTCATATTGGCACAGCCCATATGTGCAGAAACATGACTGATGCGGGGTATCTTTTTGATCGCCAATTCTATCTGTGCCCGAAACTCTTTTTCCACATCTTCCAACGTCCATTTATTTTCCAGCACTGCCCGGTTCGGATAATTTTTATTGGGCCAGATCATCGGGTAAAAATAGCCGTCGGCATCCGTAAGGCTTGGACAATGTGACACAGGTCGCCATTTCACGTTATCCCATTCGCTGGTTAAAGCAAGATGGATGCCCACATCCACACCCGGGTTTTGAGCCAAAAGTTGCACTGCTTCCGGAAACCACGGTGAAGGTACGATCACCTCTATCGAACGTTCGATCCCTTCCCGGTAAGTCTTAATCAATGCCAGGTTGCCACTATGCGAAAACCCCATATCATCCCCTCTTACGAGCAAACGGATAGGTTTTTCCTGCGCAGGAATCGCAAATACAAAAACCATAAAAACGATCGCAGACAGTACATGTTTCATAACAGAATAATTGTATGGAAAGCTACATGATTAAGTGCATATTTTTACATGCGATGAATGTAAAGAATTTTAAAAATAGTTTTAATTATCGCTTTATTTTTATTGCACTTACCACAGCATAGTACAGCACAGCAACACTACCCGCACTGGTGTAATTTTATACACTATGCCCGGGTATTTCATCTTTTTAAAGCCTGCAATATGAGAAGCATTGTCACTCCCCTGGTTTCATGTATCGTTTCATTGCTACCCATTTTTTCGTTTGCTCAAATCGATTACAAGGGTTCCTCCCAATGGAGCTGGCACCAGGAAGATTCCACCGAATATTACCTGTACATCCCTTCGGGTATGCATCCGGGTGAGCGATACCCGGTGGCGTTGTTCATGCACGGCTGTTGCGGTGTTAATGATTCCGCTTCGCTGCGCAATGCGGTTGACCCCCCGGTACGGATGTGGCATAACTTTGGAGCCAATACACAAAAAGTTCCTACCTACATTATTGCACCGGCCACCTCGAGAGGATGGGAACGGCATTTTGACGACCTTAAAAAAGTAATGGACGAGTTGGTCACTACACAGCAAGGCGATCCACAACGTATTTATGTTTGCGGATTTTCGATGGGTGGCGATGGTACTTTTAAATTCATCAGCCGCTACCCCCGCTATTTTGCCGCAGCCATCATTATGGGTATGGAATTGAAAGGTGACCTGGAAAAAATAAAAGATGTTCCATTGTGGGTTAACCGTGGCGAGACGGACTGGTACTCCAGGAACATGCACCAGCAGGTAGCCGCATTGCGAAAGATGAATGGTGCTATGGAAGACACCGGGTTTGTATGGGCTACTGGCATCAATCCCCGCTTTTCGAGCTTCAACGGTATTGGGCATGGAGTACAATGGAAAGCAGCCAGTACACAACCGCTAACAGATTGGGCCTATTCAAAAATCAATGATGGTAACCGGTACCCCAATGTTTGGTTTAAATCCCCGCAATGGAAAACAACCGTAAAAAAAGGAACGGATGTACAAGTGGATATTGGCGCCAACGACCCCGATGGAAGCATCAATAAAATTGAAGTACGGATTAATGGTCGTCCCTTTAAAATCATGGAGCGCCCGCCGTTTTTATTCTCCTTCACACCAGGTGATGGAGATAACACAATAGAGGCAACCGTTTACGATGATAAAGGAAAAACCAATACCGCCACTACCATCATCAAAACAAATATCCCCGCTTCCTTCATTACCCCTGAACTCCCCTATGCGCGGCAAGGCGCTTTGTATACTAAACAGCTTTTTTCAAATGGCAATGGACAAATGTTATACAGCCTGCCGGGTACTGCGCTACCGGTAGGGCTTACATTAACGGTTGATGGATTAATCAAAGGCATACCTGTTGCCACAGGTGAATTTGGTATACCGGTGCGGGTAAGCGATGAAGACGGTGATACGGCAACCATTCAATATCGCTTAAAAGTGCTCGATAAAAGACCGGGCGAAGTAGTGGTAACCCAGGCGATGAATGATTCTGGCGTTGTTTTCCCGGTTTCTAAAATCAGCCGCGGCGAACTTCCCTTTTTTAACAGGGGCGATGATGAAATCAACTTCAGCGAAACTGGCGCCTATGAAGGACTTACCTATATCCCGGGAAATAATAACGACACAGTCCGTACATCGGAAAATTATCTCCAGTTTAATACCGACGAAAACGCGACCGTATATGTTGCTTATGAAAGACTCGATAATCTTTATCAATCCACCATACCCAAATGGTTGAAAAGTTTTACCAAACAACCTGCGTCACAAATGGTAGCTCAATATTTTTATTACGACGTATACTACAAAGCATTTCCTGCAGGAAAGATCGCATTACCGGGAGCAGATGAAAAAAGAAATGGCGTAAACACCAATTATTTTGTAATGATCGCACCAATTGTTCCTATGCGAACAACTCCGGAAATCAATATCATTCATCTTAACACAGGCAATGTGAATACGGCTTACCATGATCAACTGACTGCTTTATATGGCAAGGGTGAAATTGAATGGACGGTGAAAAAAGGTACATTACCTGCTGGTATAACATTGCTGCCCAACGGGGCATTGCTTGGTGCAGCAGGAAAAAAAGGAGCATTCCGTTTTACCGTGGAAGCTAAAGATGCCAACGATGAAGTTGCTCAACAAGAGCTTACGATGTTGATCAAATAAAAGCAGGGGAAAGCCCTTTATCTTTACAACATGTTACAACTGCCAGTTACGATACGCGTGCCTTTACCGGGAGAAATGCCAGACCGTGATGACCTGGAAGCGTTATTATGGAAAAGACAAAAGGCGCGGATTGAACCGGGCTATAAAATAACGTTGAACAGCATCACGCAGCTTCGCTACACTTTCCAGGCGGAAATTAATATTGATAACCCGAAGCTATGGGACCTGGTGCTGGCTTTATCTGTATTGCTACCGGAGGAAATTTATTGCGAATACGGGCTGCATCAGGAAGAGGTGGTAACCACCGCCTATATGCCCAAAACAAAATTATTAGCGGAACTCTCAAAATACAAACAGGAACTGACCCAGGATGGGTTTCTGCAATTCACCTTGCTATCCAATACCAAAACAGAGCTTTTGGAAATAGCGGTAACCGAATCCAAGTACATTCGCTTCTCCGGCTCCAATAAAGAAAATTTCATTCAATGTATGCAGTCATTCGATCTCCCTGAAATTGCTGATCTCGCTTTTATTGATGAATACCCCAGCATTACTGAACCGCTTAAGAAATTTGTGCCCACCGCGCGGCGGCCCGAGGATGTAGTATGGTCGCTTAACCGGTTTTTCGGTATTAATGTATAGGCTGGGGATGTTGATAATATAATTTTTGAACCACAGAGGGACCAAGGGACGGAGGTTCACGAAGGCTTTTTGAATGATAGAACCACAATTTGCTCCGATAAATTCGGAAGGACCACAGTGGCACAAATAAAACCAATTATACGTCCCGCATTACAACACTATGCCTTAAGATCATTCCAGGTTACAACTATACCAATTTCATATTCACCGGGTCCCATTCAATAATTTTTTTAGAAAAATAGCTGTCGTTGCAGGCAAGGCAGGGAGCAGCGGCCCTGAATCCAAATACAGCATCTTCTAACACCTTCCCATTGGTGCGGATCGCATCGAAGAAATTGGTGAAATGAGCTACATGTTCATCGTGTCCTTCGGGCGCCTTATATATTACAGCCGGTTTTTGAGGCTGCTCCTGCTCGGCTTTGGAGTATTTTTCGTTGTACTGTTTTACCAGGGTTTCCTGCATGGCTTTGGGGTAGGTGGTCAATGCATCCCATCCTCCGATACCGGGCGCTTTCGCCAGGAGGTCGTGTGTTATTTTTACGCCATCGCCTGTTTCCATCACCCCCTCATCTCCAATAAACCGGATCACGGAACGCTCACCCATCCCGCTTGAAAAATTCACCCGCAAAGTGAGTTTAAATGCGGGATGCTCTTTGGTTTCGGGATAGTCCATAATGGCTGTCATGATATCGGGCACATTCCTGCCATCTTTCCAATAGCTTATTTCTCCGGTAGCATATATTTTTTCAGGGCCTTTTGACCCGGTGATCATATGAACGGCAGTTAGCAAATGCACAAAAAGATCACCGGCAACGCCGGTTCCGAATTCTTTATAATTCCGCCACCAAAAAAACTTCCTGGCATCATAGGGTTCTTTGGGCATCCCCGCGATGTACCGGTCCCAATCTACTGTTTGTGCTGAACCATCTGTTGGCATCGTGTACTCCCATGCCCCTAATGCGCTATGCCGGTCGTACGAGGCTTCTATGCAGTTGAGCTTACCGATTTCACCTGCCTGGTATAGCTCCCTTGCCTTCAGGTATTCCAAACCGCTGATACCCTGGCTGCCCACCTGCATCACCTTATCGGTTTTTTGCTGCGCCGCAATTACAGCTGCCCCTTCGCTGATCTGCCGTACCATCGGCTTTTCACAATACACATGCTTGCCTTTATTCATGGCATCTATCGCAATACGCGAGTGCCAATGATCACCGGTACCCACAATCACAGCATCAATATCTTTCCGCTCCAGTATTTCGCGGTAATCCCTGGTTGCAAAAACATGGCTACCGTATTTTTCTTTCGCCCGTTGCAACCTGCCGGTATATAAATCACAGGCAGCTACCAACTCAATACCCGGTACTTTTAAAGCGGTATCTGTATCATTATATCCCATTATGCCCATACCAATGGTAGCGATCCGCAGGCGATCGTTAGGACTTATTTTTCCTGGGTTTGACAAGATATATTCACGAATAGCCGGTTCGGCGGCGAATGCAGGTAAGGTTGCGGCTGTAAGTGCCAGTCCCGTGCTACTGAGTTGCTGAAGAAACTTTCTCCTGGATGATGATGACATATGGATGGTTTGGTATGGAGATGAAGTTACGTAACCGGCTGCTTATATAATTGAATGGATAGTATATTTTTAAGCAATAGCATTAATAATGATAAGCCCCGTTACTTTCCACTCCCTGATCGTTTTATTTTTGGTTCTTTTTTCCTGATAAAAAAGAACCAAAAATTTCCCGCAAACATGCGGGACAGAAAAATAGCTAAAACCTGCCAGACCGCAGGCTGGTTTACTGCATTCGGCTACCGAAAAAAAGTCTAAAGCCAAACTGTAGCACCTTTATTTTACGAAGCTGCACATGATCTTTTAGAAAAGCCTCTCAGCGTTTTCGGCTTAAGGCTGCATTACGTAAATTTCTTAACGCCATTTTTTTG
>DASUFG010000612.1:0-6141 GCA_036274715.1 Agriterribacter sp. | reverse complement strand
AGCACTGTCGGGTAATATAATATGCGACTTAAAAAAATTAAACAAAGGTGGCCAGTCAACACTATGATCGCCAAACCAATGACTTCCGCCTGGATATTCCTTATAAGCAAAATCGCTATGAAATTCTGCCAGCACTTTTCTCATTTGGCGGGCATAGTTCACGGAAACCACCCGATCGGAATCACCGTGGAAAATATATACGCCTAAAGGTTTGTAATTTTCTGCCAGTTTTATTACATCACTTTGGTTGCCTGCGCGCAAAATCATTTCCTCTACAGGAAACTCAGTGCTATCTGGCACTTGACCATCATGAGAGCCGTATTCTTTTAAGGTAGGATAGCCTGCGCAAGGTGCTATGGCAGCCCATTTGTCGGGATAAGTAGCGCCCAGGAACCAAGTGCCGTGTCCGCCCATGGAATGTCCTGTGAGGTAAATATGTTGCGGGTCGGGTTTATACTTGTCTTTAGCTATATTTAATACTTCAAGGGCGTCGAGCCTGCCCCAGTCTTCCCAGTTAAATCCACGCGGACGGCGGTTGGTAGGGGTTACCAATGTTCCCCAATCTTTTGGTTTATATGCCCTCGCCTGCCCTATGGCCTCTACCCCGGCCCCATGAACAGAAAAAAACAAAGCAGCATTTGTTTTGTCCCCCGATGCCTGTGGTGTTACTCCATAGTATTGCAGGCTTCCGTCAATATTGCTGGTAAAAGTATTGCTATACGACCGGCCTGGTGCCACGGTCTCTATTTGGATATTCTTCTCATCTAATATTTTTTTATCCTGCAACAGGGCAAGTTCCATATCGTGCTTGCCTTCTTCCTGAATTCCCTCTCCGTTAAAAGCAAAGGCAATTTTCCTGCTGCTCATCGCAGGTATATTGGGAAGGCTGGTGATTACTTCTTTGCCTTGCAGTACTGATTTTAACGAGAGGTTTGTGAGCGATTTGCCCGAATTGTTCAATACTACTACGGCACCTTGAACAGCGTTATTATTGTTTTGTAATACGAGCACCGGCAATGTGGGATCTTCCGTATTAAGTGTAACGGACTTTTCGGGAAAGGACAGGCTGGCCACTGCCCCAAAACCGATACGAATGTAAAATTCATTCAATCCTTTTTTTAAAGTAACGGGAATGTACAACCATCCGGAGGCGTAAGGATCCCCTGTATGCGGTTCACCGTTTACATACACGGCGCTGCTTCCTTTTGTATTTAATAAAGCGATTTTCTTTTTATCGGAAGTATAGGTTACGTACAAATAGCCGCTATTAGAAAACATGTTTCTTCTACCACCCATATTGTTTCCGGTAGGCCGGGGCATCCTGAAACGATTGAGGCTGTCGGTTGTAACTGCTACCCATTTTATTTCTTTTCCTTCACTATTTAAGCCTAACACCCCGTTTTCCTGCGGTGCCCGTAGCACCTGTTCATTCATCTGGTAAACCAGCAGGTCTGTATACAATGCTTCACGGCCGTATTGATGAATACCATTCGCCATCAAACCATTTTTAAAATACAAAGTATCCTGACCTGCACAAAAAGCCGTGAAGGCAACAAAACAAAAGACTAGAAAAAACTTCAATTTTCTCATATGCAAAAAAATGAGCAGTGTTATCCCGTAAGGAACGAATAAAAGATGACAGGTTACGGTTACGTCAGACTTTACTATGGCTAATACGACCAAGACGCGGCAAAGGTAAACGATGCCACAGTAAATCACAAAAAAAGCCCCAATTAACGGGGCTTTTAAAGGTTTTTATGCGTAACGGTTTATTGCAGTGCGGTTAATGCTTTTTTAATACGCTCTATGGCTTTCTCAATGTTGGACATGCTATTGGCGAACGACATGCGGATACAGGTAGGCTCACCAAATGCGGTGCCGGTTACTGTTGACACATGAGCGGTATTCAAAAGATACATACAAAGATCATCGGCATTTGCAATAACCGCATCTCCATTTTTCTTACCAAAATAGGCTTCTACTTTTGGAAAAACATAAAATGCACCATCAGGAATGGAGCATTCGATCCCCGGTATCTCCTTTAATAATTCCAATATGCGCTTCCTCCTGTCCGTAAAAGCTTTCAGCATTTCCTGTGATGCCGAAAGGTCGCCGGTTAAAGCATCAATGGCAGCACGCTGGGTTATAGAACAGGTGGCGCTTGTTAATTGTCCCTGCAATTTTTCACAACCCTTAACAATAGCAGGATCTGCGGCAATATAGCCAAGGCGCCAGCCGGTCATGGCAAAACCTTTGCTTAATCCGTTTACGATAATGATCTGGTCTTTGATTTCTGCAAACTGTGCAATGCTTTCATGTTTGCCCTTATAGTTGATGTATTCATAAATTTCATCGGAGATAATAAATATGTCCGGGTGTTTGCTAAACACATCAGCGAGTCCTCGCAATTCTTCCTTAGTATATACGGAGCCGGAAGGATTGCAGGGAGAAGAAAACATGAACAGTTTGGTTTTGGGCGTTATCGCTTTTTCCAGTTGTTCGGGTGTTATTTTGTAATTACTTTCTATAGAAGACTGGATGAATACCGGTTTGCCATCAGCCAGGCGAACCAATTCCGAATAGGTAACCCAGTAGGGTGTAGGAATAATTACTTCATCACCGATGTCAACAACCGCCAGTATTACATTGGCTAAACTCTGTTTGGCGCCTGTGGAGGTTAAAACATTTTCAGGCTTGTAGTCTAAATTATTATCCCTTTTCAGTTTTGTGCATACGGCTTCGCGAAGGTCGGCATAACCGGCAACGGGTGTGTAATGGCTGTAATTTTCATCAATCGCTTTTTTGGCAGATTCTTTAACGTGCAAAGGTGTATCAAAGTCGGGCTCGCCAAGACTTAGATCAATTACGTCTATTCCTTTAGCCCGCAGTTCGCGGCCTAATTTCGCCATCTTTAATGTTTCCGGCTCATTGAATTTTTGCAATCTCGAAGAAAGTTTCATCCGTATAATTTTTATTTTATTTTAGTCGGATCGAACATCCAGTCAACGTTTCCAGTGTATAGATTTTACCCGGTGTTTGATGATAAGAGGTTCAATATTTTAGCTGCTGGTTTTAAAAAAGCCAGCAAACCTACGCCAAAAATGATGATTTGAGGGCGGTTGACTAAATAAACTGGTTAATTATATTTTCAAGCCATTCCTGTTTGCCGCTAAGTTGTTTGGGCTCACCGTTTTGTGCGGCAAAATCTCTCAGGTCTTCCAGTTTCAGCTTGCCGGTTTCAAATTCTTTTCCTTTACCGCTGTCAAACGATGCATAGCGTTCTGCCCTGAATTTTTTGTATGGAGATTTTTGAAGGATATTGTCTGCAGTGACCAACGCCCTTGCAAAGGCATCCATTCCTCCAATGTGGGCATGAAAAATATCTTCCAGGTCGGTGGAGTTGCGGCGTGTTTTTGCATCAAAATTAACACCTCCGCCGGCAAGCCCCCCAGCTTCAAGAACAATAAGCAATGTTTCTGTAAGTTCATTGAGGTTGGTAGGAAACTGATCGGTATCCCAGCCATTTTGATAATCACCGCGGTTGGCGTCCATACTACCCAGCATACCATTATCGGCCGCCACCTGCAATTCATGTTGAAAAGTGTGTCCGGCTAAAGTAGCATGGTTCACTTCAATATTCAGCTTAAAATCTTTATCTAATCCATATTGACGTAAAAATCCAATTACCGTTGCACTATCGTAGTCGTATTGGTGTTTAGTGGGTTCACAAGGCTTAGGCTCAATAAAAAAGGTACCTTTAAAACCATTACGACGGGCATAATCGCGGGCTATGGTTAAAAATGTGCCCAGGTGGTCCAACTCACGTTTCATATTCGTATTCAGGAGCGTCATATAACCCTCTCTTCCACCCCAAAACACGTAATTCTCACCTTTTAGCGCAATGGTAGCATCCAACGCATTTTTAACTTGTGCACCTGCGTAAGCCACAGCATTAAAATCGGGGTTGGTGGAAGCGCCGTTCATATAGCGTGGGTTTGAAAATACATTCGCAGTGCCCCATAAAAGTTTAACCCCGCTTGACTCCTGTTTAGCTTTTGCATAATCAACAATCACCTGTAAACGGCTTTCGTATTCGGATAGTGAACTGCCCTCATCCACAAGATCAATATCATGAAAGCAGTAATAAGGAACGCCCAGTTTCGTAATAAACTCAAAAGCTGCATCCGCTTTATCCTTCGCCCTTTGTACAGCATCTTTGCTTTCGTCCCATGGAAATAATTTCGTGCCCGGTCCAAAAGGATCGGCGCCGGTGCCACAGAACGTATGCCAATAAGCCACCGCAAAACGAAAATGATCCTTCATACTTTTTCCGGCAATCATTTTGTTTTCGTCGTACCATTTAAAAGCAAGCGGGTTATCGGACTGTGGTCCCTCAAATTTTATTTTGCCAACGCCGGGAAAATATTCCCGGTCTCCTAAAGTAATGTTCATAATGTGTTGCAATTTTTAATGTAAACAAAAAATCGTTACCCCTGATTTTTAAGGGCGCTAAAGATAGTGTATTAATTCAAAAAAAGACGACAGGAAAAGATGTAAAAATTGACTGCAATTGCCCTGCAACTGTTACCCAACCCACTTTAAATCCCCCGGCAATAAAAATGCGAAGCGGTGGGCTTCGCATTTCTATTTTTTCTATCAGGCTGGACGAAAAGAAAATCAACGGCCGCCTTATTCACACCTGGTCAATCCTTCTTTACCAGCACTACCCTGCTTCTATCGGCTTTGTACAACTCGTCATAAAACTTTACCAGTTCGTTATATTCGGATGGAGGAAACTCACCGCTGAATTTTTCGATACTGCGGTAGTATACAATTTTATCAGGCTGCACATCTACAGACGCGCTGTATTTCCCAAATTTGCTTTCTACTGTTACGGGTGACGGCATCGCCTCTATCTGGTAACCGGTTGGAATGTTAATAATGGCCGTATCGATATCGTGGTATTCAAATTGAAGGGAAACCGGGTATTTGCGTTTGTCATCCATTTTTAATTTGGATGAAAAGCGGCTGATGATATTGGGATTAATAAATAATCGTTTGCCCGTAACCGAAGCATAGTTCAAAGCGCTTAACTCCAGTTCTTCATCTATTACCGGGATGGTGGCTTTGCTTTCTTTGTATTCAAATTTTTCCACGTCGTAGTGCGGTAAGTCAATGTCCTTCTTGAGGTATTCCAATTGCTTATCTTTAGAAAGCTGGTGGATGAGCCCATGGTAGTGGTCTTGTTGTATAGCCATATAGCGCGTATTGATCTGCACATCCAACTGGCCGTCATCAGCTATTTTACCGCTAGCTTTTCTAACCTGTAAGTTCTGTGTAATGCCATATTTCGGCGTTTTAACCAATTTACCGCCCTCCTCACTGATTAACAATACGGGTCTATCGGAAGTAAATCCGCTTAAATACCCGGCAGCTTCTGTTTGGCTCGTGCATTCCAGCCACATGGTGTCTTTCTGTAGCGGAACACATACAATAATGTGGTTAAACTGATCGCTGGGGAAATCAGGTCTGAAATAATTTTTACCGTTTCCTGCCCTTACCAATGTATAATGCGATTTTATTCCTGCTTCCTTTAAAAGCGAATACATATAATTGGAGAGCGCTTTACAGTCGCCATATTTTCGGGTAGCTACATACGTGGCATCGAAAGGTTGAAGTCCGCCAATGCCAAACTGAATACTGATATAGCGGGTATTTTCCTGCATGTAGTTGTACAGTTTTACTACCTTCTCCCGAGGATCGGTGATAGGATCAGCGATCTGGTGAACGGTCTTTTTAACATCTTCCGGAAGTTTATCCTTTCCCTGGTTGAGCGTATAAATAAATTTGCCCAAACCCTGCCAGGTAGACATATCGCCCTGGTATTTTTCTATTTCAAATTTTGAAGGCGCCAGGTAAACGATCGGGATGACCTTGTCCCAATAAGGCGATGCATATTCCAATTCGATGGCTTCAACATTTTTGATCTCCCACCGATATGTTTTATTGCTTTTTTCCGTTTGTATTATCGGCTCCGATTTGTAATTAAAAGCCTTATATCTTATTGTGAAATCATTGGGAGCAATTACAGTCATAGCACTTTGCATCACAGCAATATGCTCGGTTTCCAGTGGTGCCCAT
>DASUFG010000611.1:0-6070 GCA_036274715.1 Agriterribacter sp. | reverse complement strand
GGCGCAACTCAAAAGAAATATACCAACTTATTGAAGAAGTATAACAACCTGTGAAATAATATCTTGCATTCAATATCGTTAGATATGCTAAAACTACTGTTATAAGATGCGATGCCATATAAAGCAGGTTGCCTTACTTTTAGGATGGCTCTGTTTTTATACCACAGCAAGTGCCCAGTATTATTTACGGGGCGAAATTGCGGATGAAAACAACAATCCTTTACAAAATGTAAGGATCGTGCTTCATTCTACCGGGTACCTGCACTCCAGTGGTGTAGGAGGGGCATTTGGAATTCCCAGTTCCAAAAAAATAGATAGTATCAGTCTCTCCCTTGATGGATATGAATCCGTGTCATTAAGCGTAAATACGTCTGAATATCAAAAATTAACATTGAAAATGCTGCCCTACACGGCAAGTCTTCAAAAACATTATCTTTTATCGTTAACTACAAGCCTTAAAGATTTATCAGATCACAGAAAATCAATTGCCGATGAAACCTATAGTGCATTGATTGAAAATGGCTTTGTTCAAACAGGTGACAATCCGGTTACGGGCATTACACTAAATGTAAATCGCGCCTCTTACAGTAACATAAGGCGGTTTATCAATATGCACAGTGAAGTACCGGAAGATGCCGTGCGTATTGAAGAAATGCTTAATTATTTCAATTTTAATTATATTGAGCCAGGCGCCGACAGCATATTTACAATACGCTCCCAATTAAGCTCATGCCCATGGAATGAGGAAAATCAACTTTTATTCCTGCAGGTTTCATCCAAAAAACTAAACCTCGATAGTGTACCTCCGAGTAACCTGGTTTTTCTGATAGATGTATCCGGCTCGATGGATATGCCCAACAGGTTGCCGCTCCTTAAGTCGGCTTTCCGCAAGCTGGTGGCTAACCTGCGCCCTGTAGATAAGGTTTCTATCGTAGTGTATGGTGGTGTTACAGGCGTAATGCTGCAGCCCACAAATGGTGACCAAAAAGAGAAAATATTGCAGGCAATAGAGGAAATCGCGGCCGGCGGGTTTACTCCCGGTGAGGCCGGGATACGACAGGCCTACCGGCTTGCAGGCAATACTTTCATCAAAGATGGCAACAACCGGGTGATATTAGCCACAGACGGAGATTTTAATGTGGGCGAATCGGGTGAAACGGAGTTGGAAAGCCTTATCCTTAAAATGAAACAGGGCGGTATTTATCTAACCTGCTTAGGCGTGGGGATGGGAAATTATAAAGACTCAAAGATTGAAATATTGGCTAAAAAAGGTAATGGCAATTTCGCATACCTCGATGATGAAAGGGAAGGCGAAAAAGTGCTCGTAAAAGAACTAACGCAAACCTTATATGCTGTGGCAGACAACGTGTCGCTGAATGTGCATTTTAACCCTAAAGCTATCAGTACCTACCGGCTGATCGGCTTTGATAACAAAAGAACTGCGATCCAAGATACCGCCAGCACCCTGGAGGGTGGCGAAATAGGCTCAGGGCATTCGGTTATTGCTGTATTTGAGGTAGCGCCGGACAAAAGTTCGAACAACCCTCCATCGGCCACCGAAGTGGCAGAGAAGCTGGCTACGATAACCATTAATTATAGCCTGCCAGGCAAAAAAGAACTAATTAAGCAGGTTTATAATTGTAGAAACAATTATAAACCACTCAACAACCTGGATCCATATTTTAGCTTTGCCACCAGCGTGTGTATGTTTGGCGGATTCCTGCACAGTTCACCCTATCTTAAAAAAGCTACCTGGGATGATGTACTCGCTCTCGCAAAAACGTCAATGGACGTAACCAACCCATTGCATAACGAATTTGTTGACATGGTAACCAACGCCCAAAAAATATACGAGCCTACCAAAAGAAAAAGAAGGAACAGGGAAAGGTAAGGAGTGCCGTGGTGTTACCAATAGAATTACCACGGGCAGAAAGCAATTTTCTGTTCTCTGGTCAACTTTCTAAGTTGCACGGACGTGTTACCTTTCATCCAAAAATCTACCACATAAGGCAGTTTCTCTTATATTTGTTTGAAACAATTTCGTAAGGCGATGATGGAATCAATTATTCACCTGGATAAGATAAAAAAAAGTTATTTCATGGGTAAGCAGGAGTTGCAGGTATTGAAGGGCATCTCAATTGATATCAAAAAAAACGAGTATGTCGCTTTAATGGGACCTTCAGGATCCGGCAAAAGTACACTGATGAATATACTGGGATGCCTGGACTCTCCGACCGGCGGAGATTATTATCTTAACGGACACCAGGTGAGTAAAATGATCGATAATGACCTGGCAGAAATACGCAACAAAGAAATTGGGTTTGTATTTCAACAGTTTAATCTTTTGCCGAGGCTTTCAGCCCTTGAAAATGTAGCACTCCCTCTGATTTATTCGGGTGTATCTAAAAAGCTACGCACCGAGATGGCCATGTCGGTGCTGGAAAAGGTTGATTTAGCAGATCGAAGTCATCACCGTCCGAATGAATTAAGTGGCGGACAATGCCAGCGTGTGGCTATAGCAAGAGCCCTGGTCAATAATCCATCGCTTGTACTTGCCGATGAACCAACGGGTAATCTTGATTCTAAGACCTCCCATGAGATCATGAATATTTTTTCTAAAATCCAGGCTGCCGGTAATACTATTTTACTGGTAACGCACGAAGAAGACATTGCCCACTATGCGAAGCGAATTATCAGGTTAAGAGATGGCATTATTGAAACCGACAAAATAACGTCAGAACCAACGATGGTGTAGGAAAAACAAATGTCAAACCTACTTTCAGGATTTCATTCTCCATATTAAATGATTACTCATGTCTTTTAAAATATACACCAAAACTGGAGACAAGGGAAATACCTCGCTGATAGGGGGTACTAAAGTGTTAAAGTCGCATTTGCGTATTGAAGCGTATGGAACAGTTGACGAGTTAAATTCCAGCATTGGTTTATGTAAAGATGTGCTCACGGTTGACGAACAGGGCCGGAAAGTTTTACAGAATATTCAATGGCAGTTATTTTCGATCGGGGCTGCCCTTGCCTGCGATCCGGTTAAAGAAACCAAATTGCATATTCCAGATATCCGTGAGACCGATATTCATTTTCTTGAGAATGAAATCGACAGGATGAATGAAGTACTCCCGCCTTTGAAATATTTTATTTTACCCGGGGGACATAGCACCATTTCCTTTATCCATATTGCCCGATGCGTTTGCCGGCGTGCAGAAAGATGTTGCGTACGCCTGGAAGATAAAGATGAAAAAATTGAACCGCTTATTTTAGTATACCTCAATCGCCTGAGCGATTATCTATTTGTGTTGGCAAGATATGCCGGGCATTTATTGAAGATTGAGGATCTTCCATGGACACCAATAAAATGATGGTTCCTGCCCGTATCCAATAAATTTATTCGGTGTACAACTTTCTTTGGCAGCACCTTATTTTCCTCCAATCATTTTCCCGTCTTTCATGTGCAATACCCGGTCGCTCATGGTAGCTAATTCTTCATTATGCGTTACAATCAAAAATGTTTGCTGTCTCGCATCACGCAATTGAACAAATAATCGGTGCAGTTCCCTTGCATTTTTAGAATCGAGGTTGCCTGTGGGTTCATCAGCGAAAATGATGTCGGGACTGTTGATAAGCGCTCGTGCAACCGCTACTCTTTGTTGCTCACCTCCTGACAGTGCAGAAGGCTTGTTATCCATACGGTCTTTTAGCCCCAATATCTCCAATAGTTCTTTTGCCTTCAGTTCTGTTTCCTTTTTCTTTTTGCCGGCCAACCAGGCTGGTATGCTTATATTTTCGATGGCGCTGAATTCGGGTAAGAGGTGATGGAACTGAAACACAAACCCCATGTGCCGGTTTCGAAACCCGGCCAATTTCTTACCGTTCAGCAAATCTACCCGCTGTTCGTGCAATGTAATTTCTCCTCCATCTGCCTTGTCGAGGGTTCCTATAATATGTAATAAGGTGCTTTTCCCCGCACCGGATGAACCAACTATGCTTACAATCTCACCTCTTTGAATGTCGAGATTAACCCCTTTCAGTACCTGCAGGTTGCCATAGGATTTTGTAATATTCTTTACAGATAGCATGTATATATTGCTTGTTTAAAACTGAAAATTAATCATTACAGGGCACACTTCACCAAACGGTGCAGCAATAAATGCACGGTCTAGCCGTTCAATTTTGCTGATCGGGATAAGTGAATTTGGAAATTACGTGCTAAACTTTACTTTTGCGGAAAAATTGGCCGTTTACCCACGTTGAGCAGCGCTGGAAAAAAGGCCCCCTTTGAAAGAAAAAAAATTCCGATAACCGTTTAAAAAATAATAAATGTTCTGGACACTTGAACTGGCATCCTATCTCGAAGACGCCCCTTGGCCTGCTACAAAAGATGAGCTGATTGATTACACCATCCGTAGCGGAGCTCCGATTGAAGTCATTGAAAACCTGCAGGAATTAGAAGATGAAGGGGAAATATATGAGGGCATTGATGATATTTGGCCCGACTATCCTTCCCAGGAAGACTTCTTTTTTAACGAAGATGAATATTAATGCTGGCAGCTGCACCCCTTGCCGGGTGAGGCTTTTATGATTTATCGCATGTTAGTATCATCTTAAGTAATGGCATGTGCTCATTAACGCCCATCTTTTTTATTGATGACCAGGAGATAAAAAATATCACAAATATTTGTCTGTAGTTTATGGCACTGCCGGCCATAGTCATCACACTTCTTTTAAACATTTCGAAAATCATTTTGAGCGACGGAACGGGTTCTTATACATTTGAAACTATTTCATTACTCAAATAGCACCGGTCACGGGTATACACATGCATGCTCCACAATAGCTGATCCTCCAATCCCGAAATAATCAATTTGATGGCATCGAGTCCATTAAATCTTAATGCGGGCGCTGAAGATTTTCAGTTGGCAGACCTCGCATTTCAAAACATATTAACATTTTACCCGCTTGGCCTTTAAGGTAATTATCCTGCTTAAATTATACCTTTGGTCATTCCGGGAAGGATTTTACACAGTTGCGATACTGATGCTGCGGGAATAAGCTATAAAGGCGCTGCAATGACATATTACACCATCCTACCGTCTTCCGGTCTTCTATATATTATAAGATATTGGGTACTTGAAAGAGCGACCAACCCTGCGCACCATTCCCCGGTAAATACCAGTCCCAAACTGACTTTTCACTACAAAATAGGCTGGACGAATATTTTACAGGTGGCTCCTCCAAAATTCCTTTCCTGTCCCGCATAAATGGACTAGCCCAGTAAACGCGAAAAATTCATGGGAATAAAGCACTTCGGATTTTTGACGTTTCCCTTTATCCGCGGTCCGATAATTTCCAAAGTATAAAAATTATTTTCACTTTCCCGGGAAAAAGGATTGGCTCCAGGTGTATTGTATTCGACAGCTTCCGGTGCTCCCTTTAGGCAAAGCATTGTGATAAGTATAGATCAAAAAACACTTATATAAATATACTATTCAAACCGCTGTCATGACCAATCCCACTTAATTCTTGAATTCAAGGAATTTTCGGGGCGTTAGCCGGGGAATATTTTTCAGGTAATTCGGGGTCAGTTATTTCGCAGGAACGAGATCTGATCCGTTAAGAGCTTAGCAGGATGGTTCTGAAGCGGAAATGCCCACTACCGGGCAATAACTTAAATCTAAGATTAAATTCCTCTAAAGAATGGAGTGGAAGGTAAGCCAGTAAAGAAGGTGTTTAAATCAGGTTTAAAATACGAAATTTCAAATCCTCAGTGTCAAACATACAAGCACAAAAAAGCCCTTCGAAATCAATTGAAGGGCTTCAACAAACCTGCCTGCGGTAGGCAGGTATGTCACCTACCTACTCTCCCGCATTTTGTGCAGTACCATCGGCCATAAAGGGTATGCGAACCAATTCACTTCAATTATTTGTAATCTTGTGGTTGTTCCCGTATCGTATCGCGAATTGGTAAAGCCTGGATTACACCAATGGGATGTTTAAACTTCAGTATCTTTACTTGTCATAAAAGAGACTTGCCCACCCATGAAGCGATTTTTTT
>DASUFG010000610.1:0-4681 GCA_036274715.1 Agriterribacter sp. | reverse complement strand
GTGCGTGGATTACTTTTTCGAAATAAATGCCGCTCCAGTCAAACATCGTTCCTTCGCATATCATGCAGGCAAACGCGATAGCGCCTAATGTAATAATATACTTATCCGGTTTTACAAATATTTTTCTCTTTTCTTTGGTGGCAGTATGCGCGTCGCGCGGTAAAACAAATCGTCGGGCCACCAACATCAATAAAAATCCAATGCCATAAATAATACAGAAATGGGTAAGCGGGGGTATTTTTTTCGCTACCATAAAACTGCTGATGATGCCCCCGGTAAAACCTGCCAGGCTCCACACGCCATGAAAAGAAGCCATAATACTTCGCCTGTACAATCTTTCCACTCCAATTCCCTGTGTATTGATGGAAATATTGGAGAGGTTACCACAAACACCGAAGAAATATAAAGCGGCTACCAGTTGCCATGTAGAAGTAACGGTTCCCAGTAATACCAACGCTGCCGGGTATATACATACAGCTACAGACAAAGTATTCTTGCTTCCAAAGCGGCTTACCAGGTAACCCGAAAGCGCCATCGCCGTTAGCTGTCCCACCGGCAGAGCAAATAGCACTGCACCGAGCATACCATCACTTAAATGCAAAAGCTGTTTAATGTCGGGGATACGGCTCGCCCAGGTGGCGAAAGTGAGCCCCTGTATAAAAAAGAATACGCTAACCCCCACGCGGTAATACCGCTGGGTAGGAAAGGAAAGCGAAAAATTGATGGGTATCCTGCTGTTCTTCATTCCTCAATTTTGAATGGCAGCGATCGATAGAGAAGTTGCAAAACTAGTTAATTATTCCTCAACCCGTTTGTTGAGGAAAACGTTCCGCACAGGGAAAGGTATATTGATTCCTTCCTGCTTATATTTCTTTTGCAGGCGTTTCATTAATTCGTGTTTCACCAAAAACTGGCTGCCATAAGTTTTTACTCTCATAAAGGCCTTTAAACCAATACTGCTTTCACCAAACTGCTGAAAACGGATAAACGGCTCAAAATCCTTCACGCAATCTTCAGAATCACGTTGCATTTCTTTCAGCACTCCAACGGTTACGGTTTCTACTTTTTCAAGGTCACTGCTATAGTCAACGCCTAGAGGTATATTAAAAACGAATTCTTCCGTGGGTAAAAAATAGTTCGACAGTATTACGCTGGCGAGTTTAGAGTTGGGGACGATAACGGTCACATCGGCGCCCGTTCTGATGGTGGTATACCGCCAACTGATATCTTCCACAAATCCCTCCTGCCCGGATTCCAATTGTATAAAATCGCCATGCCTGATTTTTTTTGTAGATATGATCTGTATTCCTGCAAATAAATTGGAAAGGGTATCCTGTAAGGCCAATGCCACTGCCAATCCGCCCACACCCAGGGCCTTAAGAACAGGTGTGATGGAGATACCGAGCGATTGTAATATCACCAATATTCCAATACAATACACCACCACTTTAATGATATTACCAACAATAGAAGACGAAGCTACCACCGTGCCATCCTCTCCAGACCTGATTTTTGTCATGCCCGACAATACCCGCGCCGATATCCAGGTAATCGAAAAAATATAAAAAATCAGTAAACCATTTTCGAGCCAGTGATGATATTTTTCATCCATCTCCACCCTTCTCCAACCCAGGAAAACTCCCATGGCAACAAACCAGGGAATTAACCATTTGCCCACACTTTCAATAATCAGGTCGTCTGCTGTCCATTTGGTTCGCGCAACTGCCCGCCTGACTATGGGAGAAATGACCTTCTTAACGAAAAAGCCAGCAATTATTCCGCCGGCTGCAAATAAGGAGAAATATAATAATTCATTAAGCGTCATTTCAATAGCGTTTAAATGCTGTTGCGCAATTTCTGTATTTTTTTTGGCTTTAGCGGTTTTTTGTACCGCTCAGTTTTGACGTTACGTGAATTTTCGGTAATGCAGTTGCGGTGTAAAATAGGAATGCTTTCACTGGAATAATGAAATCGAAACTGCTGTTATAAAGTTGATCTTTATACAACCGCTCAATATCAATTCTAATGAAAGCAAACGGCCCGTGTCACGGGAAGGTTTTCCTTATATCTTTTTCCTGCTGGCCAACAACACCACAACACCTGCTGCTACGGCAATACCACCTGCATACATGGGCCAGCTCACGTTTTTCTTTTCTTTTGAATTCAATTCTATAGGACCAGCATCAATAATATTTTTTTCCTCGGTGAAACTAAAGCCACGAAAGATGAGCATGAGGATACCACCGGCGATTAAAACGATTCCAAGAATTTTCATATGTTGTTGTATTTGTAGTGACAAAAAATTATTATCCTATTTTCAAATTGCCTGCCAAAATTTTTCCCGTACAGTTTAATAGTTTGCGCTGGCTTCATTCAATGCTTCCAGATCTGCAGCGCTGAGGGGTAAGTTTATCGCCGACACCAATTCATTGAGTTGGTTCAGCGTGGTGGCACTGGCAATGGGGGCCTCAATGGTTTTACGTGTAAGCAACCAGGCAATAGCTACACTTGCTGGTGAGGTATGATGCTCGGCTGCCACTTTGTCTAAAGCAGAAAGAATTTTAAATCCGCGTTCATTCATGTATTTTTTTATTCCGCCGCCACGTTTGCTTTTATTTAGATCGGCTTCACTTCTATATTTGCCAGTTAAAAATCCCGATGCGAGGGAATAATAACAAATTACACTAAGGTTATTTTTTTCGCAAAGAGGCTGGTACCGGGTTTCAAATTTT
The DNA here is from genome assembly GCA_036274715.1 of Agriterribacter sp. GTDB lineage: Bacteria > Bacteroidota > Bacteroidia > Chitinophagales > Chitinophagaceae > Agriterribacter. The sequence goes on along the minus strand of DASUFG010000610.1, from coordinate 1,949 downwards.
TCTCGGTCATACAAATTGTATTCCGGTTGCAGGGTTTGGTAGGCAGAATAATTGTTGGCTGCACTGCATTGCAGGGAGGCCAATAGCCGCGCCGGCGACAGGTTGGAAGCCCCGATCCATCTTACTTTGCCCTGCTGTACCAGCTTATCGTATGCTTCCAGGGTTTCCTCCACAGGTGTGGCTTCATTGTCCCAATGGGTTTGGTACAGATCAATATAGTCTGTTTGTAAACGCTGCAACGAGCCTTCTACAGCCATTACAATGTGTTTTGCAGAAACATCTCTATGCCCTTGCCCAATATCGGATCCCACTTTTGTAGCAATGATAATTTTTTCCCGGTTACGCTTTTCCTTCATCCATTTACCAATAATAGACTCGCTCTCCCCTCCCCTGTTGCCGGGCACCCAGCGGCTGTAACTGTCTGCGGTATCAATGCAATTGAACCCGGCAAATACAAACGCATCTAACAATGCAAAAGATAGTGTTTCATCTATAGTCCAGCCAAATACATTTCCTCCGAAAATAAGCGGCGCAATTATTAAGTCGGACTTACCCAGGGTTTTGTGTTTCATCGTAATGAAGTTGATTAAAAATCAGTTGCTCACACCGCTGATCAGGATAGTGCACTTATCATGAAATACCATATGGCAGTGGTAAAAAATGAAAGTAAGATTCCCACCCCAACCACAAGGCTCGACAATTTTGGGTTGAGGTTATATTCACTGGCCACAATGCCGGCGGTAAGAAATGAAGGCATCGATGCTTCAAAAATGCTGATCTGTGGTATTATTCCCTTCATATGCGATATATATACGATGGTGTAAATAATCGCGGGGGCCAAAATCAACTTATACAGTAATGCAGCCGATAGGTGTTTCACTTCTTGTCGCCAACCGTCAAATCTCAGTTGTAATCCTATAGAAAACAATGCCAACGGCGCAACGGTTGCGGCCAGTTTATCAAATAATGGATGGAGAGGCGAAATATCAAAAAATAACGGCAATACCAGGGCGGCCACGCAGGCAATAAATGGTGGAAAGGAAAATACTTTTTTAGCAACAGTGCTTAACGACAGGGTATGTGTTTCAGAAGCATTCATGGCTACAACAATACCGGCCGTGGCAAGCAGCATAAAAGTAACCTGGTCGCATATAACGGCAATGCCTAACGCATTTTCATTAAAGTATGCGATGATCAGTGGAAAGCCTACAAACGAAGTGTTACTTAATCCCGTTACCAGCTTTAATCCATTTTCCGTTTGCTTGTCGAGATGGGCTTTTTTAGCATACATGCTTACATACAGCCAGCCGCATATCCATACTATAACTGGCATCAAAACGGGTAAAATCAATTCTCTTGTCCAATGAATATGCGGAAGGTATTTAAAAGAAACTGCAGGCAAAGCCAGGTTTATGATCAACGCGTTAACGCCTTTGTAGCCATCGGCGGGAATTTTCGTAAACTTCCGAACCAGTAGACCTGCCAATATACAAATCCCTATCAACAAGAAATTAGCCATATAAAGCCTGCATTACAATGCATGAATATAACAGAATTGAGGTTGACCGCAAAGGCATGAAAAACGGATGTAGAGAATGTTGTTGTTTGGATAAAGGTGGCTAACGTACCTATTCCTTCATTTTGCCCGACTTCTTCAGGTAGCGAACAAACAGGTAGGTGAGCAGCAATATCGCAATAATTGTCGCAATCAGGGTATTACGAAATGTTGCGTCGTTATGTGTGATGTGCGGATATTTCAACAGCAGGATGAGCGTAATACCGGATAACCATACAAATTGCGTATTGTATTCCTTTAATATCCACCGCTTCCAGTTAAAAGCCATACTGCTGAATGTTTTACCCAAACCACTAAAATTGGGTATCCACCTGTTTACCTTGCGGCAATAGGCATCAAACCCGGCCCCGAACTTTCCACGTAAAAAATGTTC
>DASUFG010000609.1:0-5918 GCA_036274715.1 Agriterribacter sp. | reverse complement strand
CAATCACCCTTTTCAGCCTGGCATCACGAGGCAAATTGTAACCTATTAATTTTTATAATGAGTTTCTCTTTCGCCTTCCCTTACAATGCCGACCCTGGCTTCCAAAAAAAAGTAGCTTACTTCTGCATGGAATTCGGCATTGATCAGCCTTTAAAAACGTATGCAGGAGGATTAGGATTTTTGGCAGGCTCTCATATGCGCAGCGCTTATGAATTGAAACAGAATATGGTAGGGGTCGGCGTTCTGTGGAAATACGGATATTATGATCAACTCAGAAAAGAGGACCAGGCAATGGACGTGCGGTTCCAGGAAAAAATATATGGGTTTTTAAAAAAAACGGACATAAAATTTACAATCAAAATTTACGGCCATGATGTTTTTGTAACCGCTTATTATCTTCCGCCTGACGTATTTAATACCGTTCCCGTTTTCTTTCTCAGTACGGATATTCCGGAAAATGATTACCTCGCAAAAACTACTTGTCATAAACTGTATGACTCCAATCCCGAAACAAGAATGGCCGCGGCCATACTACTGGGGGAAGGTGGAGCAAAGCTCCTGGAGAAACTTAACTGGTTGCCTGATGTGTATCACCTGAATGAATCACATGCTCTGCCCCTGGCATTTCACCTGTATAAAAAATTCAAAAAAGTGGAGGAAGTGCGGAAACGGCTTGTTTTCACCAATCACACTCCGGAACCCGGGGGCAATGAAAAGACCAATCTCTCGTTGCTGGATAAATTCGGCTTCTTTTTGAATATTCCGCTAAATGAAGTAAGGGATATTGCCTGTATTGACAATGGAGTACTTGATCATACACTTACGGCATTAAGGCTGGCAGGCATCACCAACGGCGTTTCCCGGCTGCACTTGCAGCACCTGTGCAATTCATGGCAACACAACCAGGATATTTGTCCTTTAATAAGCATTACCAATGCCCAGAGTTTTTCATATTGGCATGACCCATATCTATACAGGGCATTGCATGATAATAATGATGCCGCATTGCTTGCGAGAAAATTAGAATTAAAGAGATTGCTGTTTGAAGAGGTTGCCGACCAGAACGGCGAAATATACGACGACAAAATACTGACCATTGTTTTTGCCAAACGTTTTGGTGGATACAAACGACCGGAACTTCTATTACATAACATGGACCGGTTCCAAAGGATTGTTACAAATACGGAGAGACCCGTCCAGGTAATCTGGGCGGGCAAGCCCCACCCGACGGACTATACAGCGATAGCTTCATTTGACAGGATCGTGAATATTTGTAAAACATACACCAACTGTTCAGTACTTGTTGGATACGAAATGAAATTATCAAAGTTGCTTAAACAGGGCGCTGATGTATGGTTAAATGTTCCCCGGATAACACATGAAGCATCCGGAACCAGTGGGATGTCGGCTGCGATGAATGGAGCGGTAAATGTTTCAATACCAGATGGCTGGTTCCCGGAATTTGCCGATGATACCATAAACAGTTTTATTATTCCCCACACAGATCCTCGTTTACCAGATCATCAACAGGATGAAGCTGATGCAACCGCTTTGTATGATTTGCTTGAAAACAAAGTGATCCCCATGTATTACGACGATCCTCCCGGATGGCTCTCTATTGTAAAAAACGGAATGAAAGATATTATTCCGCAGTTTGACAGTAAGCGGATGGCCAGGGAGTATTATGAAAAATTGTACCTGGGCAGCGGTGGTCTGCAGGAAAGCAAGAATATGCTGAGCAATGTCAGTGAAGATGCTGATCAACGTCCTTGATTTCTCAGGCCGTTAAAATTACTTTTACTGTTAAACAACTATTAATAAATAAAAAAACAAGGAGGCTATATGAGCACACAAGCACTAACTAAATCGGTCGAAAGAATGCCATCATTATTTGATGATTTTTTCAAACCCTGGAACGAATGGTTTGACAACGGTAACTTAGGCGGACGGGTTATGAAGGTTCCCAGCGTAAATATTACCGAAGGAAAAGAGGAATACCTGGTGTCATTGGCCGCTCCAGGATTAAAGAAAGATGATTTTAAGATCGATATCGATGGCAATATGCTTACGATCAGTTCAGAAAAAGAAGACAGCAAAGAGGAAAAAGGCAAGAAATTTAATCGCAAAGAATACAGCTATTCATCCTTTAGCCGGAGTTTTACGCTACCGGAAGAAATCAACAAGGAAAAGATTGAAGCCCAATACGAAGACGGCGTATTGAAAATTTCTTTGCCCCGTAAGGAGGAAGCAAAAAAGCCGGCGGCGAAACAGATCGCTGTAAAATAAGCCTACTTTAGTAGGGCATACACCCCGCCATCCTGTATGGCGGGGTGTATATTTATCTATATGTCAGAAAATTTACAGTGAAAGTGAAAAGTGGTTTTTTGGAAAATCAAGTTTGTTACACGCTGATGGAGGTATATGAAAGTGCGAACTAATGAAAATGTGTCATAGACGCCAAATAAGGTATTATAAGGTGGATCGATTAAACGTCTTCAAGGAGGAACCTCTATCCCTGTACTGGCGCAGGTTTGGCAGCCTTGCTTTGTGAACAGCCAGGCATGTGCCGCATCATTACTGACCTCAATCTCAATATTACTAAATCAATACCAAGAAAGCACAACCTGTTCCGCTCTTTGGGAGTTTAGATAACACTCAACTCCAACGCCTCAGACCCGTTATAGACCGGTAGAACTCTTTTTCTGTGCATCATTCCGGTCATTCGTCTATTATTTGGTATGCTGATCTACTATTTTTCTATTTCATTTCCGGGTCTTCTAATATTGCAACCAGGCAGCAGTCAGTTATTTTTTCACTTAAAAATTGATATTATGAAACCTATAATCAAACAGTCGCTGGTTACCATGTTTGCACTGCTTACACTATGCTTCACTGTATTTAGTTTCACAACAAAATCAGGATTGGACAGTTATGAGATATACCTCAATAACAAGCTCATCATGAAACAGTACGTGAACCAACCCTTGAATTTAAGAGTACTGCAACTAAACCAGGCAAGGGACAACGACGAGTTGCGCATTAATTACAAACATTGCACGATGGAGGGCGCCGGTACCGACAGAACCATCGTGTTAAAAGATGAAGAAGGAAATACATTAAAAAAATGGACATTTACAAATGCCAGCGGTGCCGACTTAAGCATGGTGATACCTGTAAAAGAGTTGTTGCAACTGGAAAAAAATAATGCCCAACACGATCTCAGCCTTTATTATACCGCCCGGGAGCTTCCCAAAGGTGAAACACTTGCACTGCTTCGCATTAAATAATGGTTTCTGATTTGCCTTTCGGATGAGTGAGCTTTTCGTCTCCATGACTAAAATTCTGCTTCATAAAAGCGTCCTCGCTAATCTTCCCGGGCGAATTGAGTTGCGGCATTCCCAAACATAACCGGAATAAGTCTCTGCGGGGTCACAAAGCGTTCTAAAAATGGAACGCTTTTTTATTACCGGCTACCCCACCCTTTTGCGGTATTGCATTTCTCTTCAATAATGGATAGATTTAGCCATGACAATCTTCAAAAATGATTGTTACCAAAACAGGTGCTACCCGGTATGATTATCTATGCTACACGGAACATTTTAATCCGCTACATTTTTAATGTATACTAACCTTTATCCATCATAAAACGAACAGTCATGGCAAAACAAACCAACTCCAACGAAAGAATATACAGCTACCGCAATGGTAAAAAGGTATACCTCAAAAAGGAACCGGACCAGTTTGTTGTCAGGGAAACGCCGGAAGAACTGGCAAAAAGAGGTATTACAGGAGGTATCGAAAAAGTTTCTCCGGCCTCTACCCGGGTTACCGTGAGCAGCGAAGCGCTTGATCCGATGATGCAAGAGATGCGCAAAGAGGCAGTGACTCACCACGCTTACACGCAGGAAAATAACAATGCAGAGTTCCTGGTAACAGACCGTATCATTGTAACTTTCAGGCAACCGGCCAGCCATGACCTGCTCAACCACTTTATGGCAAAATATGCGCTGTTACTAAAAGACAAGTATTCTGAGCGGGAATATCTATTTCAGCTCACCAATCACACCGGCATGAACCCGGTAAAGCTGGTGGTGCTTATTACAGAAACAGAAAGCGATCTTGTGGAATCCTGTGAACACGATCTGAACAAGCGGATGACGATCAACAATATTAACGTACCCGTTGATGCAAAGTATGCTATGCAATGGCACCTGCATACGCATTTAACAAATGCAGCATTTGATCCACGGTCGTCTGCAAATTGCGAAGCCGCATGGAACCTGTTGAATCATTTCGGAAGTTCCGACGTGGTGATAGGAATAACAGATGATGGCTGTAAAATGGATCACACCGATTTCGATTCCCCGAATAAGTTTGCTCAATGGGGGTATATGTCCGGAGTTAATTTAATCAACAGGGATGCTGTAAGTGCTAACCCACAAAATATGTATAAGCCGGGCGCCGACCACGGTACTTCATGCAGCGGGGTAATAGCTGCCGAAATAGACGGAACACTTTGTGTTGGCGCAGCGCCGGGCTGCAGGCTGTTGCCGGTGAAATGGGAATCAAGTGGGCCCAGCCTGTTAATCAGCGATAGTAAGATGATGACTGTGTTGAATTTTATTGCCGACAAAGCAGATGTGCTGTCTAATTCGTGGGGGTCTTCACCTGATTTTACTTTTGCGTTAGCTGTGGTTAACAAGATCTCACAACTTGCACAGAATGGGGGCCGGCGGGGTAAGGGAATTGTTTTTCTTTGGGCTGCAGGAAATGAAAACTGTCCCGTTAGTTATTCAGGTAACCTCAACATCCCTTACGATGATGGCTACGATAACCAGGGCAACTGGCAGGGAGTTCATACGTCAAGAAACTTCGAACACAATTTAGTCGGTATTCCCGGTGTAATGCACATTGCTGCATTGGCAAGTAATGCTCAACGCAGTCATTACTCCAATTATGGCAACGGAATCTCTGTTTGTGCCCCCTCCAGTAATTCGCATGAATACTGGAGGATGGTGGTAACCGGGCTTGGAATCTTAACTACAACAGGCCATTCTCCATTCTTTGATCCTGGATTTGGAGGTACTTCAAGTGCTACCCCGCTGGTGGCAGGGATTGCTGGACTGGTCATTTCTGCAAACCCTAATCTCTCAGGACTGGAAGTTGTGTCTGTGCTCCAAAAAACAGCCGGTAAAAACCTGGATATGACCGGGTATCCCCGAACACCACCTGCATCGTATGATCCAAACACTTCGTGGGATATATCTCCCGTGCCACCTTATACCACCGGTAATTTTAATGATATTGGTCATGCAGATGGCACATGGAGCGGTTGGTTTGGCTTTGGAAAAGTGGACGCTGCAGCGGCTGTAGCCGAAGCGTTGCGGATGGTTGCCACTGCACCAGTGAACAGCCATACGATCACACAATCTTCCTCACCTGCTAAAGCCATTCCAGACAATAACCCAACAGGTATTTCAGACCTGATTGTAGTCAATGATCCGGGAACTATTTTTTCCGTAGCTGTTGATATTGATATCACCCACACTTATATTGGAGACCTCATCATCAAGCTTACATCACCCAGGGGAACACCTGCTTTTTTAGTGGAGCGCAATGGAGGCAGTGCAGATAATATTGTTAAGACATTCGATCTTCAGAACGCACCCACTTTTTCCAGATTTACCGGGGAACCTGTTTCCGGCAACTGGACGCTTGAAGTAACTGATGTAGCTCCGCTTGATTCCGGCACACTCAACAAATGGACCCTGCATATTGGTACCGACACCTCGCAGGAAATAAACGTGGAGGAGGCTCCGGGGGTCACTATCCCGGATAACAACCCTGCCGGAATTGAACGCAGCCTGAACGTGGTGGATAGTGGTATTATTAAAGAAATTGAAATCGGAATAGACATT
>DASUFG010000608.1:0-6790 GCA_036274715.1 Agriterribacter sp. | reverse complement strand
GCTTCCCGATGCTTTTTTCATAACTGATTCCTGGATCTGAATAGTTAGCGGTGGTTACATCTCTTACATGCCATTCTGCTTTATCCAGGCAAAAACAAGTGGCGGAAGCAAGGAGCAGAAGAAGGAAATGCACTTTGATCTGAAATATGTTCGGAGCGCTTTTCCCCAAGGGTTGATGATTGATCATATAGCTGGGTTTAAGGGATTCCAAAATCAATGATCATGTAAATGGATTCGCCGTTTAAACAACCTGACAATCGCGTAATAGTAATGTACATCTATTCATCCAATTATTATCCGCTACTTAGCAGCCCGTATCAGGTATTTAGTGTTTAGCATTTTATGCGCGCTTATGGTAATTACCGCAGTCTATTTTAATCATAGATAAAACTTCGTGCTATTCACAAAAAAACCGGTCAGATCATTCTGCAATGAACTGACCGGTTAAGTTACCCGACCTGGATTCGAACCAAGACACTCAGATCCAGAAACTGATGTACTACCCTTATACTATCGGGCAAGAAAAAAGATCGAAATCGAGGGCAAAGTTACAACTTTCTGTTTATTTTTTCAAGGCATTTTAATGATAAAAGCAGGTGGATATGGGGTAGCAGTAGCCCGAATTGTTGATTTCAGGAGATTGTTAATCATGGTTTTATTTTATATTGTACCATAATTGCTATATGACTTCAGCTCAGCAACATCATCCCACCTCCACAGCCGGGATATTGGTAGTGGGCAGTTCCAATACCGATATGGTCATTAAGTCGAGCCGCATACCGCTGCCCGGTGAAACCATTTTGGGCGGTGATTTTTTGATGAATCCCGGTGGAAAAGGTGCCAACCAGGCCGTTGCTGCTGCCCGTTTGGGTGGCAGGGTTGCTTTTATTGCCAAAGTAGGCAATGATATTTTTGGGGAGCAGGCTATTGCGCATTTTAGAAATGAAGGTATTGATACTGCTGCTGTAATCGCCGACAAAGAGCATCCTTCCGGTGTGGCGCTCATCACCGTGGATGCGGCCGGCGAAAATTGCATTGTAGTGGCTCCCGGTGCCAATGGCTTTTTGGATGCGACTGATATTCTGCATTTTAAGAATAAAATTACCGAAGCGGAAGTGATCGTGCTGCAACTTGAGGTTCCTCTGCCTACGGTAGAACAGGTAGTTGCCATTGCGGCGGCGAACCACAAAAAAGTGATTCTAAATCCCGCTCCCGCCTGCATATTGCCGGCAGGTATTTTTAAATCGCTGTTTTTATTAACCCCCAACCAGGTGGAAACCGAAATGTTGACCGGGGTGAAAGTGAATACGTTAAAGGATTGTGAGAAAGCCGCTGAAGCTTTTAAGAAAAAAGGGCTGCGCAATTGCATGATTACATTGGGGGAAATGGGTGTTTACGTGAATGCTGAATCCTTTACGGGTCATATTCCCTCCATAAAAGTGGAGGCTGTAGATACTACGGCCGCAGGAGATGTGTTTACGGCTGCAGTGGCTGTAGCCATTGCAGAAGGAAAATCAGTGGACGAGGCTGCGAGGTTTGGCGTAAAGGCAGCAGCCGTTGCCGTTACCCGCCCTGGAGCACAGGCGTCGGCACCATACCGAAGTGAAATAACAGGTTGATTTTTCATTCGCTGTTATGCTATTCTTCAGGGTTGTTTAGAATTGTTGCAATAAGGTACTTACAGATGCTGTTAACGATTATTTCACCATAAATGCTTTGCTTGTATGTTTATTGTTGAAAATTATGCATCGGCAGTTATCTTTTGCATCATTACTATGCTTTGCTGGGGCTCGTGGGCCAATACACAAAAGCTCGCTGGAAAAACCTGGCGCTTTGAACTATTTTACTGGGATTACGTTATCGGCATTTTGTTGTTCTCGGTAATATCTGCATTTACGCTCGGCAGTATGGGCAGCAATGGCAGGAGTTTTATAACTGATCTGCAACAGGCCGATCCGTCCAATATTTTCAGCGCCTTTATTGGAGGCCTAATATTTAACGCCGCGAATATATTATTGTCTGCAGCTATCGCCATTGCGGGTATGGCGGTAGCTTTTCCTATTGGCATCGGGCTGGCATTGGTATTAGGCGTACTGATCAATTATTTCGCCGCGCAAAAAGGATCGCCATTATTTTTATTTATGGGCGTAGCTTTTGTAATGCTGGCCATCATATTGAATGCACTCGCCTATAAAAAATCGAATGCCGGAAATAAAAGTGTTTCTACAAAGGGCATTGTACTCTCGCTGGTGGCAGGATTGCTCATGTCCTTCTTTTATCGCTTTATTGCGGGGGCAATGGATCTCGACAATTTTGTGCAACCCGCCGCAGGAAAGATGACACCGTATAGCGCAGTGTTTATTTTTTCAGTGGGTATTTTTGTTTCTAATTTTTTGTTCAATACTTTGTTGATGCGCAAACCTTTTGACGGTGTCCCGGTAACCTATCGCCAATATTTCAGCGGTAGTTTTCCTACGCATATGGTGGGTGTACTGGGCGGGTTGATATGGGGACTTGGTAATTCATTCAACCTTATCGCGGCCGGCAAAGCGGGTCCCGCTATTTCGTACGGGTTAGGGCAGGGCGCAACACTGGTAGCCGCTTTTTGGGGTGTTTTTATTTGGAAAGAATTTCGCAATGGTCCTAAAGGAACGAATACCCTGATAGCACTGATGTTCCTGTTTTTCATTATCGGTTTGGGGTGTATTGTTTATGCCGGAACATAACATCAAAAGCTCACTTTATTTTGAACACTATAATCGACTATATGTGTAGAAGAATGTTTTTTTGCTTTGCCTTTGTTATGGTGGTTTTCTTTTCGTCGGCACAATCAACAAAGCCTGTATCTATTATTTTCGATAGCGATATGGGCCCGGATTACGATGATGTAGGAGCGATTGCTTTGTTGCATGCTTTTGCTGATAGTGGTTACGTAAAGGTTTTAGCTACCGTAGCAAGCACCAGGTACCAAAGAGTTGCCGGCGTGTTTGATGTATTGAATACCTATTTTAATCGTCCCGGTATTCCTATTGGAGTGCCACACCGCACAGGTCTTGATATTCGTGACCCGCAGCATTGGAGCGATAGCTTACTCGCAGCATACCCGCATACCATACAAAAAAATGAACAGGTACCGGAGTCGGTAGAAGTGTACCGGAAGGTACTATCGCAACAACCCGATAACAGCGTTACTATTGTTACGGTTGGCTTTTTTACCAACCTGGCCGACCTGTTGAAATCGGCTGGAGATTTGTATTCTCCATTAACGGGTGCGGAACTGGTTCAAAAAAAAGTAAAATTATTGGTAAGCATGGCGGGTACATTTCCTGCAGGTAAAGAATTTAACGTGATGAAGGATGCGGCCGCTTCCCGATATGTGGTTACCCATTGGAAAACGCCGGTTATATACAGTGGCTTTGAAATTGGAAAGAAAATATTCAGCGGGTTACCGCTTATTCAAAACAGCAACATTCAAAATAGCCCCGTTAAAGATGTATTCCGTATTTCCATTCCGCTGGCGAAGCAGGATAGTGCAGGGCGCATGAGCTGGGATGAAACGGCCGTACTGATCGCCGCAAAAGGATATGAACCCTACTATACATTGCATAAAGGAGCCATGGAGGTGGCGGCGGATGGTAGCAATACCTGGAACGATAAGGGTAAAAACCAGGCTTATGTAGTGGAGAAAGTGCCACCAAAAGTAGTGGAGCATATCATCAATACTACAATGATGCATCAACCAATGAAAAAGCCATGACAATACTTTCAATCCATTTGGTATGCGACGCGTTCCTCCCCTCACGATAGTATATTATCCCGTTTTTATGATTAACAAGGCCATTTTTCCCTGAAAGTTTCAGGCTAAATCGCTGCGCGTTCATGTTATATTCTGCCAAAAGCATATTTTTAGCGATATGAGCATAACAGAGAAATCCAGACAAAACCATTACCCCATAATGACAGCTATTCGAAAGTGCACTATCCTTACCCTGGCTATATTGTTTGTGCTGCACGCTTCCGGTTTTGCGCAAAAATCCCGAGCTCAAAAGGAGATCAAAAAACTGATGAAGCAATACAGCGCAGTGGGCTTATCGGTTGCGGTGGTAAAGGAAAACAAAATCGTATACAGCCATTCATTCGGATTAAAAAATATAGAGCAGCATACCCGGCTGGAGAACAGGGATATTTTCCGCATTGCCTCCATTTCCAAATCTTTTTCCGCTACAAGTATCATGCAATTATGTGAAGCCGGGAAACTTTCACTCGATGATGATTTCAGCAAACTGGTAGGTTTTACTGTTCGCAATCCCAAATACCCCGATGCGGTCATCACGTTGCGAATGGTTCTGTCACATACTTCCAGCATCAACGATAGCCAGGGCTATTTTGAACTGGATGTGATCAATCCCGACAAAAATCCTGGCTACGCCGGCTGTTATAGCGACTATCCGCCAGGTGGTGGTTATAAATATTGCAACCTCAATTTTAATATGATTGGCGCGGTAATAGAACGCATCAGTGGTGAGCGGTTCGACCGGTATGTGTTTAACCATATTCTAAAGCCTTTGAATCTATATGGCGGTTATTGTGTGGATTCATTGGATCAATCACTTTTTGTAACCCTATACGAATACGATACCGCCAGCAAAAAATTTACACCTGCTCCCGAGGCCTATAATCCCCGCAGGGAACAGATAAAAAATTATGTGCCCGGGTACAGCACTCCTGTATTCTCACCAACCGGCGGCATGAAAATTTCTGCAACCGACCTGGCAAAATACATGACCATGCATATGAACATGGGCGAATTCAATGGCATCCGGATTATAAGCGATGCCAGTGCTCAGCAGATGCAGTCTATTGTTTCCGAACAGGCACAATATGGGTTGGCTTTGCTCACCACGGATAAATTCATTCCCGGAAAGCAGTTAAAAGGTCATACCGGATCCGCATACGGCCTCTATAGTTTGATGCTGTTCAGTCCCGATGAAAAGTTTGGCTTTGTTCTGATTACAAATGGTTGCAATCCCGTATACAGCGAAGGATGGAATGAGTTTTTGAAATCATCGGCGCTCGTGCTGTACAAAAGAATGATAGAGTAAATGATTTGAATTGCTGTAGAACCCCGAATATAATAACCGGAACCTCACCATTTACCCGCCATCCTGCTCAACGATTTTTTGAAGTTCCTCATTTTTTTCTAATGGTCCCAGCACAAAAAGAATAACACATACTGCTATCAGGGCCATTATACCGTACCCCACAAATACAGTATGGTAAGCAAAAGTGTAGTTGTGCGACGTGGATAGTTGTTCAATTGCTACGCCTGAAAGAGATTGAAAAATTGCACCTCCCAACCCTGCCCCAACGCTGGCTACTCCCCATACCGATGCAGTGGCGTTCAGTGGCACCACATCGGCCGGAAACGCCATGGTATTGGAAGTGTAGGCTGCATAACCGAAACCGGCAACACTCAGTACAACAAGCGCCGTGGTGGGCCCTGTTATCACGATGGGCCCGAGGATAAGCGTAATCCCAAGCAGTGTACCGAATATACCTACTGCCGTTTTCCTGGCTTTTCCAACCGCCATCCCGCGTTTAATGATGTACTGCGTGAAAAGGCCGCCAAGTATATTCCCGATATCTGAAACAATAAATGGGAACATGGCAAACCACCCGATCTTAGCCAGCCCCCAACCGTGTACATCCACCAGGTACCTCCCTATCCAGAAAGTAATAAAATACCAAACCGGGTCCATAAAAATTTTTGAAAAAGTAAACCATCGCACAAAGCGTGTTTTTATCAATGTGAGCGGCGGTATTGTTCTTGCTTTGGAAGCTTTCAAAGCCCGTTCAGGCGTATAGTAGGTAAACCAAAAAAAGGCCACCCATAGGTAACCAATGCCGCCAATAATAATAAAAGTTAACTGCCAACCGTAATGCATTCCCAACCATGCAATCAGCGGGGGGGCTACGATTGCTCCAACGGCAGCCCCGCTGTTAAAAATGCCTGTTGCGGTAGAACGCTCTTCTGGTGTAAACCATTCACTGGTGAGTTTTATTGCTGCAGGCCAATTTCCAGCCTCTCCAACACCTAATAAAAATCTGCATATACCAAAATGAAAGGGTAACCTTGCCACGGCGTGCAGGAGTGAAGCAGTAGTCCAGAATGCCATGCACAAAGCATATCCTAACCTGGTTCCCAACCTGTCAATAATAAAGCCCGAAATAAGGTTGGATGCCATGTATGCTGCAAAAAATGCAGTAGCTATATAACCGAAATAATCATTGGGAATTAATTCTCTTAGTTTTCCATCTGCACTCAGGTAGTTGAATGCAAGCCTGTCCACATAATTCAGTACCGTCGCAAAAAAAGCAAAGGAAAGCATGAGCCACCGCACTGGCGGGAGTTTACCGCTGGAGATGTTTACCAATGGATTGTTACGCATTTGAATGCAGTGCTGTCATTTTCCCGCCCATATATAAATATGATGATCCTATGGTGATGTTCTTTCGGCGATGGCGGGCCAGGTTGACAAGTTCGTTAGTTTTTATCATACTATCCGCATGGTCATACCTCCGTCAATTACAATATTTTCCCCCGTAATAAATTGATTGGTTATTAAGGTACAAATCACCGCTGCAACGTCTCCTGGTGCGCCCTCTCTGTGAAGCGGAATTCTGTTGTTGATGTTATTGGTTACCTGCTCCGGTGTAAGAAAGTCCTGGAAACGGGTGCGTATTACCCCGGGCGAAACACAATTAACCGATATGTTATCCTCTGATAGCC
>DASUFG010000607.1:0-2864 GCA_036274715.1 Agriterribacter sp. | reverse complement strand
TTTTATCAATTCATAAAATAGTTAATGTGAGATTGTGAAAAATGTGAAAATGTGGAAATCATGATTTCGGATTTCGCAATTCATATTTCGTGCTTTGATATTTCCGGTATTTTAAATACTTATCGCTCATGACCTGCATCGATACACATATTCATTTCTGGAAATACGATCGCAAGCGCGATGGCTGGATGGACAATATGAAAATATTGCAACAGGATTACGTTCCCGAAACCGTAGCATCCACCCTGCGCCGCAATGGCGTGGATGGTTGTGTGGCTGTGCAGGCCGATCAGTCGGAAGTGGAAACAAGGTTTTTATATGAATTAGCTAAAACGCATTCTTTTATAAAAGGCGTAGTGGGGTGGATTGATTTAACCGCGGATAATGTAGAGGAAAGATTAATGCATTTCCAGGAGCATACTGCTATAAAGGGTTACCGGCATATTGTGCAGGGCGAACCCAATGATTTTTTATTGAGGAAAGATTTTCAGCGCGGGGTTAAAGCTTTAAAGTCTTTTAACTATACGTACGATCTGTTAATATATCATCACCAATTACCGGCTGCATTGGAATTTGTTACTCAAATCCCTGGTCAGAAAATAGTAATTGACCATTGCGCTAAACCAGACATCAAGAGTCATTCTATTGAAGAATGGGCGAAGGGAATGAAAGCCATTGCGAAATATCCGGATATATATTGTAAACTGTCGGGTTTATTTACCGAAGCGGCCTGGAAGGAATGGAGTGCCGGGGATTTTTATCCTTACCTGGATATAGTGTTTGAGGCATTTGGAACCGACAGGTTGATGTATGGTAGCGACTGGCCGGTTATTTTAGTTTCGGGGATGTATGTACAATGGAAAAGTTTGCTGGAAAAATATATGGAAAACTATGAGGAGGAGGAGCGCGAAAAAGTATTTGGAGGGAATGCTATGGATTTCTATAATCTTTGAATACACCACATAAATAGGTAACATCAGTAATCAAAAATATAAAAGCATGGATTTACATCTTTCCAATAAGGTTTTCATTGTAACCGGGGGCGCAAAAGGCATTGGCGCTGCCATTAGTAAATCAATCGCCTCCGAAGGGGGCATTGTTGTAGTGGTAGGGCGGGGTAAGGCTGATAACCTGGCTATTGTTGATGAAATCATAAAATCAGGTGGCAGGGCCAGTTATTTTACGGCAGAACTTTCTACCGAAAAAGCCTGTAGTGATGTCGTTGATTTTACGGCAGAAAAATATGGGCGTATTGATGGCCTGGTGAATAATGCCGGGGCCAACGATGGCGTAGGGCTGGAAAGCGGTTCGCACGAAAAATTCTTCGGGTCGCTCCAAAAAAACCTTAGCCATTATTATAACCTTGCACATTTTGCTTTACCGCACCTCAAAAAAACAAAGGGTAATATTGTTAATATCGGCTCCAAAGTGGCAACCACCGGGCAGGGCAATACTTCTGGCTATGCCGCTTCCAAGGGAGCGATTAATGCTTTAACCCGGGAGTGGGCGGTTGAACTGCTGCCTTATTCTATACGTGTGAATACCGTTTTGCCGGCAGAGGTTTGGACACCCTTGTATGAAAACTGGATCAATACTTTGCCCAACCCCGAAGAGAAATTAGCGCAGATTGTATCTAAAATTCCATTTGAAAAACGAATGACCACGGCTGAAGAGATTGCAAATATGTCGGTGTTTTTACTAAGCGACAGGTCGAGTCACACCACTGGCCAGATTATTTATGTGGATGGCGGCTATACACATTTGGACAGATCTTTATAATAATATTTCACATCTTTAATACAAGATTGCATGGCCTTAACTCCCAGTTCTGCTTCAACCGTAGTAACCGAGAAGAATGAAAAAAGCTATTTGTTCCCCCTTATATTAGTAACCAGTTTGTTTTTTTTATGGGGATTGGCTTACGGTTTACTCGATGTGCTCAATAAACATTTCCAGGATGCATTAAACGTAACCAAAGCCAGGTCCACTTTGCTGCAGGCGGCTTACTTCGGGGCCTATTTCCTGGTTGCTCTTCCAGCGGGCCTTTTTATGAATAAGTATGGCTATAAGAAGGGAATTATTCTGGGCTTGTTATTGTATGCAACCGGGGCTTTTCTTTTTTATCCTTCTGCGCAGGCGGGTAGTTTCGATTTTTTTTTGATGGCCGTTTTTGTGCTCGCTTCCGGTTTAACCTGTCTTGAAACGGCGGCCAACCCGTACGTCACAGTGCTGGGCAAGCCCGAAACCTCCGAATTCCGTTTAAACCTTTCGCAGTGTTTTAATGGGGTGGGATCCTTTATTGGTCCAATCATTGCCGCCTCATTTTTTTTTAATGAATCTTCTGGAAAGGGCAGTGACAATCTTGATTCCGTAAAAATGGTGTATGTCATTATTGCGGCAGTGGTTTTGTTCATTGCACTCCTGTTTTGGCGTACCTATTTGCCTGAAATTAAAGAAAGCGAGATCGTTTCCGATCAAATACAGGATAAAAAGCCCCTATTTCAGCACAGCCATTTCGTATACGGCGTAATCGCGCAATTTTTTTACGTGGCGGCACAGGTGGGGATAGCAGCACTTTTTATTAATTATTGTACGGAAGCCAATCATGAAATAGACAATGCGAAAGCGGCCTACCTGTTATCTATCTCCTTAATGCTCTTTACTGTTGGTCGTTTTGTGGGCACTGCGCTCATGCGAAAAATTGCTCCCAATAAACTATTGATGATTTTTGCATTAATCAATATCGCACTTTGCGTCTTAGTGGTTTCGGGTAGTGGTTGGTTGTCGGTATACTCGCTGATGACGGTGTTCTTTTTTGAATCCATTATGTTTCCCACCATTTTTGCTTTAGGGGTGAAAGACCT
>DASUFG010000606.1:0-2977 GCA_036274715.1 Agriterribacter sp. | reverse complement strand
TTTGTAGTCTTTTATCCAGGCTACGGGCATGATGGATTTATGGAGATTAACGCTGCTATCGGGGGATAAGCCATTCGTTGATTGGCCGTATACAAGCACCCGGGCATCCTTGTCCAGTTTTCTGACGGTATACACATCCGTTGGTCCCCATATGTCGGTAACACCGTTCAAAATAGGGTTCTTTTCATTTTTTACGATACCGTTTATTAAGCCGCGTGTGCCTTCACTTCCGTGTTTACCGTGGTGGTTGATCCAGGTTTCGCCAAGGATCTTTCTACCAAAACCATCTTCCCAGTTTTTTTCCTTACTGGTGAAAGTATATTTTATATACCTGCTGGACATGTTCTTTTTATAATTGAATGCATGTGTGGCAGTGCGGATGCCCATAACCGGTTTTCCTTTACGGATATAATCATCGATATATTTCATTTGCTCATCGGGCAGTTCCCGGAAGCGGGTAAACATCACCATCAGGTCGGCGTTCTGGAGTTTCTCAAGACCCGGTATGTTATCAAGGGTTTCCACGTTTATATAACCGGTTTTGGGATCAATGGCAAACAACACGGTGCAGGTAAACCCATATCTCCGTGAAAGTATTTTCCCAAGCATAGGTAATGCTTCTTCCGAGCGATATTCTTCATCACCGCTTATCAGTACAATATGCTTCCCTTTACCCGGGCCCTCGCCACCTTCATAAGTAACCCATTGTTTCGCTTGCTGTGCGTGGACGAGGGGAATACCGAAAAACATGGCAACTGCCATCCTGAAAACTATAATGCCTAAAGAGAATATTTGCTTCATGCCATGGAATTTATTTCTGCCCAGGCAAATTACGGGTTTATTTTTAACCTTCATGCAGATGTTTCACAGTCGTTATGAGTATCCTGTCTTCACTAAATAATAGGAAGGGGATTTTGTACCTTTAAGAAAACAGTTTTTATGAAACATATCAACATGATGTGCTGTGCCATTTTTTTGCTAATTTTTAGCGGTCAGCTCATTGCACAGGATGATGCAGCCAACCAGGCCTGGCTGGAGTATATGACTCCCGGCCAATTTCACCAGATGCTTGCCAAAGATGACGGCGAATGGAATGAAGAATTAACCATGTGGATGGCTCCCGGTGCTCCGCCTGCTACCAGCACGGCTACTGTAGTAAATAAAATGATATTGGGTGGCCGCTACCAGGAGTCAAAGCATACCGGTAGTTTTATGGGTCAGCCTTTTGAAGGGTACAGTTTGGTGGGGTACGACAATGCGAAAAAGCTATTTGAAAGTATGTGGGTAGATAATATGGGTACAGGTATTATGCATCTGAAAGGCAAATGGGATCCACAAACCAAAACCATTCATTTTGAAGGAACATCTGTTGATCCCACAACTGGGAATGACATTAAGGTAAGGGAAACATTTAAATGGATAGATGCCAATACGCAATTGATGGAAATGTTTATGCAGCAGGAAGATAAAGAATTTAAGAGTATGGAGATAAAGCTTACAAGGAAATAAGAGGTGAAATTTTTTATTTAACAAAAACCTTGTAGCGTGAAAAGGCTACAAGGTTTTTTGTTTAGCTATACTTTTAATACCTATGGTTAAGCGGAAGTAACAATGCTTTCACCGCTTAAGCAAAAGATTAAAACTTTACTGCCAGACCTACATTTATTACATAATCCGCGAAAGCTGCATCGCCCTGGTAATAAGTGCCGGTTATGGATGAACGTATTTCATCCGGCACACTCTGTGTTCGGTTGCGTGTAATAGCAACCGGAACAAAAGCGTACAACATTCCTTTTTTCAAATGATAAACCAGGCCCGGCTCTGCAGCAACAATGTATCCAGGACGACGAAATCCATTGCTGCCACCAATGGCATCATGTGCTGGCACACAATCGTAGCGCACACCGGCCGACAATGTAAACTGGTTCACGTTTAAACTAAAGCCACCTCTCATCAAGAACTGATCGGGCACACTCATGACATCACTGCCGTACAACAAGCTGTTGGCCGACGTTGGTCCACCCCTGGAAGTGGATACCCCATTTTGCTCCCGGGGGTTGAACAGATAATATACATTGCCATAAACACCCACGTTGTGGCTAAAATTATAAAATCCATTCAATTCGGTCGTAAAACCCGTTCCTCCATCCCCTAGTTGGATGGATTGGTCTACAGGACCAAACCACTTCGTGCTGTCGTTCTTTATAAAATAATCCTGGAAATGATAATCGCCTGTTGGTAACTTAACACCAAGCCCAACCTGAATATTTCCCTTAAAAGACATGGGGTTGAACAACCATTTGTACACCGTAAACCGCATGTCACCAATCCCAAAGGAATGGGTGCTGTGCCTGGCATCATCACCACCGTTGTTACCACCATGTTCATACATGGAAGACCTGGTATTGGCGTTAATCGGGAGATTAAAACCAATTGACCAGCCATTGTTCAATTCCCGGATCAATGTTAAATCCATACTGTAACTATAGTTAACTACCTCAGTATGTTCCTTTACACGGTTATCTTGCTCCTCCTTTCCCACAAAATGACGGAACGAACGGAAATAGCGGTTGTTGGAATATAATTGCCAATGGGTTTGTGTACTGTCGTGTGCTCCGCCCAGCATGCAAATGCCACCGGTACTACGCACAGCCACACAACCCTGCCCCTGAACTTTAACTAAAGTGGAAAATGAAAGAAGTATAGTAACTACAAATAAAAAAGTTATTCTTTTCATGTAGAAATTTTAATAGCGAATGAATGTTCAGCACATAGATAATGTAGCGCAACAGGTGTTAGGGAATTATTCCCGCTAACAGTTTTACGCCGTTATTAATAAATATAGTATGTGCCGTTATGTCTGCGAATGAGCTACAGAAAGTGTCTCAACACTCGGGTGGTTGTTCAGGTATGATTGTAGTTCCTGGTAGAATGAAGTTTTTTATTGCTGGGGAGGGTTTTACTGACTCAGGCTGCA
>DASUFG010000605.1:0-4043 GCA_036274715.1 Agriterribacter sp. | reverse complement strand
CTGTCATAAAAAACTCCGGGGAACCATGCCGGGGTTGGAAATATTATACCCTGCGGATGCTGCGAAATTAGAGTTCCTAACTCGCTTTAGGTTCATACTTGTGATTCAGTTAAGTCGTAACAATGCTTTTCTATCTTCCTCAATTTATTTTACTTCCCATCCCTTACGGTAACTCCGTTGTAAATATTTTTCGGCATCTGGATAGTTGGGAAATTTCATATTTGCTGCATTCCATTCCAATAATTGTCCGGGAACCCGGATAGCCACCGTGCCAAGTATGATGGCTTCCGTCATTGGCCCGGACAGGGCGAAATGCGAATCGGTTTTTTCGCCGCCAAGGCAGGCATTTACAAAATGATGATAGTGGTTACGCTCTTCCAGTGGAGGAGGCTGAACAGATTTAAACTTTTCTTCCGGCAATAACACAGGCATCCCGCCGTGTGGTATTAACAGGGCGCCTTCCGTGCCTATTAACATGGCCGACTCAGCCGGATACTCCTTACCGCTGTACAACGATCGTATTTCCTGCGGTGGATAATATGCGCCATCAAACCATTCTAACGGAAATACGCTGGCGTCTGTCATATCATTTCCCGGAAACATCCAGGTAATATGGTCTCCCTGGGGCCAGGTATCCATTCTTCGTTCCGGAGAGTCCTTCCAGGACGGTTGCACTTCTGCTATCACGGATACCGGCGATTTTAATCCTAAACCTTTCCAAACGGCGTCGAAGATATGGCAGCCAATATCGCCCGACCATCCGGTCCCAAAATCCTGCCATGCTCTCCATTTGGTGGGGTGATATATTTCCGGCGCATATGGCCGCATAGGCGCGGTTCCAATCCAGAGGTCCCAGTTCAAATGAGTTGGCGCTTCCTGCACCTGCGCAGGGCGTGGTCCTACGAGACGATAGTTCTCTATGGCCGCCGGCCTGTTGGAACAGAGATACGCGTGTTTGATTTTGCCAATAATACCTTCTTTTATCCATTGTACAGCGGTGCGATCGCCCTTACCCGATGCGATTTGAGTGCCCAACTGGGTAGTTACTCCAGCCTTTATCGCCGCTTCGGTGAGTCTCCTCACTTCTGATACATCATGGCACATTGGCTTTTGACAGTACACATGCTTCCGGTTTCGGAGCGCCGTCATGGCAATAATAAAATGATTATGATCCGGTACGGTTACATTAACAGAATCAATGTTATTTTTCTCCTTTTCAAATAGTACCCTCCAGTCGGTATATAACCTGGCGCCTGGAACAAGTTCCGATGCCTTTTTTAGATTATTGGCATCTACATCGCACAAGGCAACGATATTTACCAATTGGTGTTCTGTAAATTGTTTCAAGTCGTGAAAGCCCATACCGCCAACGCCTATACAGGCGTGGTTGAGTGTATTACCCAGTGGCGTAGCACTGAGTACCCGTGGAAGCGCTAGTGAGGCCGTAGCCGCGGCAGCAACGAATTGCCGGCGCGACATTAAGTTATTTTTTTCTTTCATTGGGCTGAAGTGGTTTTTATTTCTTTTCAATTTAGGTATTATTTTATGATTACAGCCATAGCAAGTTTGTATTGAAAGATAAATGACATCGCATACGGGTCTGCATTGAAGGCGATCATACAATTTAATTTGGCTCTATTGAATGGATAAAATTAAAAACCACCCGCTTTATAGGGGTGGCTCCTGACTTTCGCCTTCAGATATTGTAATGGAATGAACCCGGTTAGGTGATCCTAACCGAAGGCTTCCATGAATATGCTGTAGATTTCATGAATACCTCCTTTTGTTTGGTGAGTTGGAAAACTGAAGTTATGAAAAAATCGGAAATGATAGCAGGTAAAATACAAGCTGAGATTGTCGAGGTGCTTATCAGTTATGTATGATATATTCGTTCAATCTTTCAACTAATTAGTCTGTGAATTCAAGGAAAAGTTACTTTTTACCTCTTTTTGTCACCGTTCTTGCCCCATTAAACCATATAATGTTTATTGTACGACCGTTGAAGGCAAAAAACAGGAACGCAGTAGCAGGGTTTCTTTTAATTCAGAATTTTGTTGCCATCAAATCGATATATTAGACTAAAAAACAGGGTAATGCGGAGAACCTCAATGTTGCTATTGCTTTGTCCATTTTTTTTCTTTCACCAACATGCCCGATCGCAGGCAAAACGCCCCAAAGTTGGGTTGGTGTTGAGTGGTGGGGCTGCGAGGGGCATGGCACATATTGGTATTTTGAAGGCAATGGAAAAAGCTGGACTGCGACCTGATTATATTACGGGAACAAGTATGGGCAGTATTATGGGTGGCTTATATGCTATCGGATATTCTGCAGACCAGATCGATTCCATTGCGTCAAATGTTAAATGGGATGAGATATTGTCGAACAAGGTACCTATGAATAAAATTGTAGTAGAAGAGAAGCCATTTTATGGCCGCTACCTGATTGAAACCCCTGTAGAATGGCCGTTGAAGTTAAAACTTCCCATGGGCTTGCTGGAGGGGCAGAACCTTAGTGAAATGCTCTTTAATCTTACCAGGCCGGTTCATAATATTGATAGTTTCAGCCGGTTTCCAATACCTTTTGCCTGTGTAGCCACAGACATTTCAACCGGTAAACCGGTGGTACTGAATAAAGGTAATCTCGCAAAGAGCCTTCGCGCCAGTATGGCTATTCCTACTATTTTTACCCCTGTAGTAATTGACGATAAGCTTTTAGTAGATGGCGGGCTGGTTCGTAATTTTCCCGTGCAGGAGGTAATTGATATGGGCGCCGATATTGTAATTGGCGTTTTCGTAAGCACCGATCTTATGGAAAAAGACGAGCTCAATAGTTTTTTTTCTCTTCTGCTTCAGTCGTCCTGGGTATTGAGTGCTTATGATTCAAGAGCACAAGCCGGGAAGGTTAATTATTATATAGAACCTGAACTTACAGGAATAAGCAGTGGCAGCTTCAGTCTTACAAAGGAAATCATAGCAAAGGGAATGGAAACGGGAGAAAAATATTATCCGGTATTTAAAAAATTAGCAGATTCATTGAACGCGATTGCCCCACAGTTACCTCCGCAATTGCCCGACAATACAAATTCATATATCCTGAATGAGGTGAAGGTAATAGGTAACCACAAGATTCCCGCGGAGCTTATTACCGGTAAATTGAAGATTGATAAAAATGCTGAAGTATCTGCCGATGAAATTGAAAAGAAGGTGAGTTTGTTATTTGGAACAGGGTATTTCGACAACGTGGGATATCAACTAAAAAAAGATGGGGATCAATACGATCTTATTGTAATAGTAAAGGAAACCAGTCCCGGAAAAATAAAAGCCGCAATACATTACGATACGGAAAATAAAGCGGGCATTAATTTTAATTATACGCTCCGCAATGCGTTACTTCCCAATTCAAGAATTATTCTGGAGGCAGACCTCGCAGAATTTCCCAGGATTAATCTGAACTACTTAAAATACCTGGGAAGGCATCAAAGAGCTGCTGCAATGCTCGACCTGCACTATGACAGTTTCGAGCCTGAACTCAGCATAACTAATTCTAATAAAAAGGAATTATACACGATTAACCAGTATAGTACTGCGGTATCCCTATTTACCACCAACGCCGTAAATCATAGTTTTGGAGCATCTTTGTCGTCTCTTTATTTAACATTGAAACCTCAAAGCAGCCCGGATCCGCTGGTTAATGCATTCGACTATGTACATTATTCGTCCTATAAGTCAACAATAGCATTCAGGTCAGATGACACCAATGAACGCTACTATCCAAAAAGAGGGATGCATTCAGAAATATCTGCCAGTTATTTTTTTGGGTCTTCTGCAAAATTCAAGTACGAAAATGACTCTATTAGTTTAAAACAGGGTTTACCAGCATCAGACATCATTTTGCTGCATGGCGATATCACCAGAATATTTCCTGCCACTCGTTTTTTGTCTGTTTATACTGGTGCTGGTATGTCTACCTCTTTTTTAAACCAAAAGAAAAGTGTGCTTCCGGATATTCTTGCCGATACCTATTTTGGAGGGGTGAGGCCAAGG
>DASUFG010000604.1:0-15296 GCA_036274715.1 Agriterribacter sp. | reverse complement strand
TGATTATTTTAATTTTTTCATCTTAACCATTTCAATGCGGGTATCACTCACACTAATCACGTCAAATTCGTATTTGTCTATTATGATCCTATCCTTGATTTTGGGGATCATTTCATAATGGTGAATAATAAAGCCTGAAAGCGTTTCTGATTCCGTATCGTTAAAATCCACGTCATATTTTTTATTCAAATAACTTAACTCTAACCTGCCCGAAAAAATGTACTCGTTTTCGGCAATCTGTTTTTCAACAAATTTGTCCGTGTCGTATTCGTCGCGTATTTCACCAAATATTTCCTCGAGTAGATCTTCCATAGTAATGATGCCAGCCGTGCCTCCAAATTCATCTACCACCCAGGCGATACTTTTTTGTTCTTTTGTGAATTTACTGATTAGGTCCATGGCACTCATGCTTTCGGGAACTGCCGGAATGGGCAAAAGAACAGATTGAAGTGTCTGCGGGTTTTTAAAAAGCTCTATCTGGTGTATATATCCTTTGATGTTGTCGATATTATTTTCATACACTACCAGCCTGCTCAATTTGGTGTCGATAAACTTTTGCCTTACTGCGTCTATTGATGCATCCAGGTCCATGGCTTCTATTTCCTTACGTGGGATTAGGCATTGGCGTATTTTAACGGAAGGAAGCAACAGCGCATTTTCAAATAGCTGCGTGTTGATATCATGGCTGCCATCTGACTGATCCTTATTTTGCTGGATAAAATTTTCAAGATCAACCGGGGCAATGGCGGCCTTTTTTTGGTCAGATATCCGGATATTAAAAAGATAGATGAGGATCCATTCTGAAATGCTTATAAAAAAGGAAGCGATCGGGTAGAAAATAGCGTGAAAAAAATCAATGATGCCCAGGTGGGCGAATATAGATAGGGCAGAATCATTTTTCGCCCGAAACATGGCCTTAAAAGAAAATTGAACAATGAGAAGAATAATGGCAGAGAGCAATGTTTCAAAAATAAGCCTGAGGTATTTTATGTAAGCCGAAAAAGACGATGTCAATTGTTTTTCTACCCAATCCCACAAAGGAGATAAAAATTGACCTACCAGCAAACCATATACCACTACTGAAATACTAAGTCCAACTAATGTGGTGCCTATAAACTGCACCGGGTGGTCCAGTAAATGAGTCAGTATTCTACCACTTCGTAATCCTTGCTTTCTTTTCAGTTCAAACGAAAATTTATTTGCCGACACAAACGCCACTTCAATGCCCGAAAAAAAGCCAACGAGCAGCAAGGTAAAAATGATACCCACTAATTTAAGAATATCAACATCAGTCATATATCTTCAAATATAATAAATTGATTTATAATGCATAAATATGGTGAAGGCTAAATATCACGGCAACCGGATTATTAAAAATTCGAATTGGCACTTCTGTTGTCCCAAATAGAACGGAAGAGGGCAGCATATAGTGTCAAATTACCTGAAATAACAGGAGAAGGCGTGGGTAATGTTAATATGGAATACTAATGATTGGGTTGATCTAAAATGGTCATTATCACCTTTTCTGCTTCAGCGCAGGCGTTTTCGAGGTTCTTATTGATAATGGCATAATTGAAATGATCCTTAAATGACAGTTCATAGGATGCTTTGTTTACCCTGGCATCCAGCGATTCACGGGTTTCTGTTCCGCGGCTTTCCAACCTCTTTTTTAATTCTTCTACCGAGGGTGGTTGAATAAAAAGCGAAAAGGAAGATTCGGGGTAACGTCGTTGAATATGCAAAGCACCTTTTACATCAATGTCCAGTAAGGGCGTTTTGCCCATTTCCCATATCCGCTCTAATTCGGCCTGTAATGTACCATAGTATTTGCCTTCGTATACCATCTCCCACTCTACAAACTCATCGTTTTGAATCTTCGACTTAAAGAGTTCCTCACTCAGAAAGTAGTAGTCTCTTCCATCAGTTTCATTTTCCCTTGGCATACGGGTGGTGGCGGATATAGAAAATGCAAATTGCTGCGGGTATTTCTGCAACAGGTAGTGCACGATGGAAGTTTTACCTGCACCAGAGGGAGCGGTAATGATAACGATTTTATGCTGGTTCATAATTTATGTAAAACGGATTTATAGCAGGACAATTTTAACCGGAATTCGCGATGATCAGCTTCGGCTAATCTGCGCTCCCAGGGCCTTCAGCCTTTTGTCGATGTACTGGTATCCTCTGTCAATCTGCTCAATATTCTGGATCACGCTTTTGCCTTCGGCACTGAGTGCTGCAATAAGCAAAGCCACGCCTGCACGAATATCCGGGCTGGACATGGTAATGCCCCTTAGGCTATGTTTTTTGCCCAGTCCTATTACTGCAGCACGATGGGGATCACAAAGAATAATTTGGGCGCCCATATCAATAAGCTTGTCCACAAAAAACAAACGGCTTTCAAACATTTTCTGATGTACCAGAACCGAGCCTTTCGCCTGGGTTGCCACTACCAATACAATGCTGAGCAAATCGGGTGTAAACCCTGGCCAGGGGTGATCGGAAATGGTCATCACCGAACCATCGAGGAAGGTTTGAATTTCATAAGTCTTCTGTTCAGGAATATGAATATCATCGTCCTTTATTTCCATTTGAATGCCCAGTTGACGAAACTTTTCGGGAATTTGCCCTAAATGGGCTATACCGGCGTTTTTGATAATGATATCACTCTGGGTCATGGCGGCCAATCCAATAAAAGAACCCACTTCAATCATATCCGGCAGCATGGTGTGCGTTGTGCCGCAGAGTTCATTTACACCGTTAATAGTCAGTAAATTGGAGCCTATGCCGCTGATAGATGCGCCCATCCTTACCAGCATTTTGCATAGTTGTTGTAAGTAAGGTTCGCAGGCCGCATTGTAAATAGTAGTTGTTCCTTTTGCCAGAACTGCTGCCATTACAATATTGGCAGTTCCCGTTACCGAAGGCTCGTCGAGCAACATATCGGTTCCCTTTAAGGCTGGTGCGTCCAGGTGGAAGAACCCATCTTCGGGGTGGTAATTAAATTGAGCTCCCAGTTTTTCAAAACCAATAATGTGCGTATCCAGGCGTCTCCTGCCTATCTTATCACCTCCCGGTTTGGGAATAAAGGCCTTTTTAAAGCGGGCAAGCAGGGGGCCTGCCAGCATTACTGAACCACGCAACCGTCCGCTCTTTTTCTGGTAATTTTCGCTGCGCAAATAGTCAATATTTACATCATCTGCGATAAAAGAACAGGAATGACGATCATGGCGCTCTATTTTGACATTCATATCTGCGAGCAACTCTATCAAAAGATTTACATCAAGTATATCAGGAATATTATTGAGGGTCATTTTTTCAGGGGTAAGCAATACCGCACAGATAATTTGTAAAGCTTCATTTTTAGCGCCTTGAGGTATGATTTCACCTTTCAGCTTTTTCCCACCTGTTACTTCAAAAGAATACATAATGAATAGAATGAGTGCAAATATAAAACCCCGGCACGTGTTCATACTGCCGGGGTTCCTTTATTTTCAGATTAATTTGATTTATTTGAATCTTTTTTTATAATGTTTACCACTTTTGCCGTTGCGGTCGTTTCGCCCGCCGCCGTTGTTGCGTTGCTGATAACTTCCCTTGCCTCCACCTCCACGCTGGAACCGATTACTTTCCCTGCTATCTCTT
Source organism: Agriterribacter sp. (assembly GCA_036274715.1). Classification (GTDB taxonomy): domain Bacteria; phylum Bacteroidota; class Bacteroidia; order Chitinophagales; family Chitinophagaceae; genus Agriterribacter. The sequence goes on along the minus strand of DASUFG010000604.1, from coordinate 11,654 downwards.
TCGCGGTAAGCCTTTACGAAAGGAGTGTTGGTAAATTCCAACTGGCCGTCGGTAATTGCATTCAACTCACTGCGTATCCCATCATCATGTACCAATTCCTTATGCCAGGTATTGTAGGCAAGTTTCATGTAATAAGCAATGGAATTGGCAAATCCGGAACGTTTTTCTGGATTTTCTTCTTTCAAAGCCTTGTTGATGACCAACTCGAGATTTTTGCCTAAATGAGAATACTTAGGGTACTTTTTGGGGTAAGGCAAAATTTTAGGTTTGGCCTTCAGGGTTTCCCGGGTGGGAATAGGATACGGACTATCAACATCCAACTTGAAGTCGGATATTAAAAAAAGATGGTCCCATAATTTATGACGGAAATCTTCAACATTTTTAAGATGTGGATTTAGAAACCCCATTAATTCAATGAGTGCCTGTGCATTTCTTTGTCTTTTCTCCCTGTCTTCAATCGTGATAACGTAATCTATCATCTTTTGGATATGGCGTCCATATTCCTTCATGATAAGATGATTCCTTACAGTGTTATATTCCATGTATAAAATTCGATGTTCACAAAAATACGAAAGAGTTGGCAACTTTAAAGGCTTGCCAACTCTTTTATCAAGAATAATCCTTTATGATGGTCATATAGTGCGCATTACCTTAAAATAAGCCGGTTTATGTTCTGGATTCGTGTCCCAAGATTGGTTACCCGTACAAAATATATCCCCGGCTGATGTTTTTTCTCAAACCTAAGCGTTTGCATTTTCCCACCATTTGCTGTTAGGCGGGTTCTTTCCACCGTCTGCCCAACGCTATTGATCAGGTCTACCAGCAGGTCATGTTTTTGTGCGGTAGTGAATTGAAGCCTTATTTCCCTTTCGGCTGGGTTGGGAAAGATGTTTAATGTGGACTGTTGGGTATTTTCTATAACCACCGATTGAATAGCGGAGTATTGAATTCTTCCCAGCGCATCTGTTTGCTTTAAGCGGAAATAAAGCTTGCCACTTTGGGTTGGAGGAATAGCATAATCGAATTCATACTTTACCACAGTTGCTTCGGCCGCCGGCTTTTGACTTTGCATTACGCCTACGCTCTTAAAATCATGGCCGTCCGTGCTAACCTCAGGCATATATAAGATGTTATCTTCTTCACGCTCTTTTATCCAGCTCAATTCTACATCGTTTTTGTTGGTCTGGCGCGCCGAAAAAGTTAGTTTCCCAATAGGCAAAACACTCATTGGGCAATAGGTATATTTCGTACTAATAGTAACCTGTGTGTTTAAGGTAACAATTCTTTGTGTATACCTTCCACCAAAGCCCTGTGCCAGGAGTGAGGCCAGCACATCATAGTTGAATTTTACCGATCCCGGGCCTATGAATGCACCAAAATCAGCAGGAGCAATGGTTTGATTAAAAACACGGGGTGCGGCCGGGCTAGATAAAGGTTCTGTTGGGCCGGCCTGGATTTTGCCCCAGGCATTTGAGTAATCAGCATTTATGCCGTTACTCGCCCATGGTGGAGTGCTGGTTTCTACCGCGGGATTATCACTTGCGCCGATGGTAATGCCCGGATATACAATGCTGGTATCGAGCACTATACCGGATCCTAATCCGGGACCTCTTATGTAATCTGTTCTGAAATAAGTAATATTGTAGGTTATTGCAGATCCCACATCATTCACCACCTCCAATATGGCATTACCCAGGGTGGCTATGGAAAGTTCTACTCCCATCAGTGTTCCCATGGCAGGGTCAAACTTGTAAGGATAATAGAGTGAATCTGTTAAGCTTCCCAGGTTGGTTGTGTAGGTGTTGTTGATTGTCTGGAGGGTATCTCCGTTGGGGCATTGCGCATGTGATACCTTATTCAGATTCAGCAAGGCATATGCTATTAGGCAAATGCGTAGAATTCTAAGCCTCATAGGTACAGATTTTAGTTTACGATAGGTTTGGATAAATAAAGGCAACCTTCGTAATCTATGCTGGTAAATATCTCCATCATGATTTTTACCAGAATAAATAACAGAATTACCTTTATGATAATACAACAATAATAACGCCTGCTATCCTGAATAAGTACAATATATTTTCCCTTGCAAATTTCATCTGAACCATACGTCTTTTAAACAACTGTATATCATGAAAGTGATCTTATGTCAATGCATTTATTTTTTACCAAACAACAAAAGTTTTGAGTACTATATCTACAATATCATTTGCAAAATTTACAGACAACAACCCACTCATTCATTTCAATTTTTATCCTGTGATAACAGTTTTTTTTTACCCGAACAAAAACCCGCTCCATCCTCAGCTAGTAGACGGTTTTCGGCCTATGGCATAAATAAAAAATGGCGTAGATTAAAAACTGCATTTCTATTAAAAAAGGAGGGGCCAGATCGAGTGATTTCGCTTGATGGATATCCTTTGCAAACAACCGCACACCAGATTCTTATCCTATCAAACAGTACAGATCCTGAAACCACAAAAACAGCGATCGGGTATTTAAAAACAGGCAATCTTTGCACTATTATCACTTCCACGTTTATGATGAAGGAAACTCTGGTAAAGCAAGGGGTACCCGCTGGCCAAATTATAGTATTACCACCCGCCGCGTCTTCAGTATATCAGTTTTTTGATTGGGAGAAAAAACAAAGCATTAAAGAGAAATACACAGCGGGAAAGGAATATTTTCTGTTGCCTATACATAGTACCTCCCATAATAGTATTATGAATGTTTTAAAAGCATTTTCACAATTTAAGAAATGGCAACAAAGCAACATGCAGCTCATGATAATGGGAAAGCTGTCAAATGACAAGAAAATAAGGGAACTGTTGCAAACATATAAATACAGGAGTGATGTTAAAGTAATGGAAGATATCTTAACCGATACCGATAATGCTGCCATAACAGCATCGGCCATGACTATGATTTATTTGCCGGCTTCAGAAGGTCCGGCTGTGATATTAAAAGAGGCGTTGCAATCCGGCACGCCGGTTATTACTGTAGCTTCTCCCGCGTTTGCTGAAGTTTGCAAAGACGCGGTGCTCTATAGCGATCCGTTGGATGTTAAAGACCTCGCTGGAAATATGATGAAATTGTATAAAGATGAAAAATTTAGAAATCAATTGATAAAAAAGGGTGGTGAACAGGTTTTGCCCGGCAGTGAAGCGGCGGCGGTTCAAACACTCTGGAATTGTATTCAACAGGAATTAACCGCATAAATCCACTTACCTTTGCGCAAATTTTTATAAATTAAATATGGAGCAATCAAAAATTACGATAAATGTTACGCTGGATCCTCAAAAAGTTCCCCAGCAAATTTCATGGAATGCGAGTAGCAGCAGTGCCCAGGATATGCAGCAGGCAAAAGCAATGATGCTCGCTTTTTGGGATGGACAGGAGAAGTCAGCGCTGCGTATTGATCTATGGACTAAGGAAATGATGATAGATGAAATGGGTGATTTTTTTTATCAGACGCTGATGACGATGGCGGATACATATCGTAGATCTACGGGGCAAACGGAACTGGTAGATTCGATAAAATTATTTGCCCAGGATTTTTATAAAAGATCGCAGGAGCTTTTGGAAAAAAGCTGAACATACTGAAAAAAAAATTAATTCAACCTCAAAAAATATAGCAATGGCATTGGAACAGACCATTAATGACCAGATAAAAGCCGCCATGTTGGCCAAGGACGCAAACAAATTGCGGGGCTTGAGAGCGATAAAAGCCGCCATTATTATTGCTAAAACAGCTGAAGGCGCAGGTGGGCAATTGGCGGAAGCGGATGAAATTAAGTTATTGCAAAAATTGGTAAAGCAAAGAAAGGATTCACTGGAAATTTACCAACAGCAAAACCGTTCTGATCTTGCACAAACTGAACTCGAAGAAATTGAAGTAATAGAAGCTTTTTTACCTAAACAGTTAAGCGAAGCCGAGTTGAAGGAAATACTTGCTGGAATTATTGCCGCGACCGGTGTGTCGGGTCCGGCCGATATAGGGAAAGTAATGGCGACTGCGTCGAAACAATTGGCCGGGCAGGCCGATGGTAAAACAATCAGCGCCATAGCGAAAATCCTGTTATCAAAATGATATGACCAAAACAACTAACCATGTGGGTTGATATAGTATTTCTGATTGTACTAATTATGGCGCTAATTAAAGGTGCCTCGCGCGGGATTATGGTGGCTTTATTTTCTTTTATAGGATATTTTATAGGGCTTGCCGCGGCGTTGAAATTGTCGGCCGTTGTGGCAGTGTACCTGCAAAACCACACCAATATCAACTCAAAGTGGCTGCCGTTGCTTTCATTCCTTCTTGTTTTTGTTGTGGTTGTTCTGTTAGTACAATGGGCAGGAAAAGCAGTGGAAAATCTATTTGACTTTGCGTTATTAGGATGGGTAAACCGTTTAGGGGGAGCTTTATTGTATGCAGGCATGTATATACTGGTTGGAAGCATATTGTTGTTTTATGCAGATAAGATGCATTTAATTAAAGAAGAAACTTTATCGGCAAGCCGCGCATACGCATTAACCTCTGGTGTAGCCCCGGCCATCATAGGAGGAATAGGTATCATTATACCGTCGTTTAAGAATACCTTTCACGAGCTGGAAGACTTTTTTGAAAGGATCGGGAAGGAGATTTCTTTTAATCAGTGATACTGATTATATCGCTGGTCGACAATTTGCACAACGTCACACAACTGTAACAAATATGGATAATGCAATGCTTAATGGAATCATTACCTCGGTAAATCATGAGAAGCACTATGTTTCCATAGAGTATATACATAAGGACCGGAAGCGAACAATTACCTGCAGAACCGATAATTTAGATCAGCAAAAAGGGAAGAGACCACATCAATACCGCGTAGGAGATGCTGTTGGTTTCGCTACAAAAGGAGCCGACCGAGGCAGCAGGATAATAGCCTACAACCTGCAGTTTTTGTACAACACTGCAATAGAGCAAATGCTTCATAAAGCAGCTACCGATAATCGTTTTAAGGGCTATCTAAAGGTAGTCGACGATGTTTTTTTTGTGAAGGAATGGGACAATTATATTTTCTTTCCACTGGTATTATCCAAATGGGAAAGGCTCCCGCCCGAAAAGGATTTTAATGAAGTGATTGAATTTAAATTGTTGCATACAGATAAGCCCAATAAACTCGCTGCCGAACTTTTTTCGCATGATTACATTCCTGAGTTCCGTAAGGCAGTACAGCATTTTAAAAATAAAACTGAAACCGAAGCGGTAGTTTCTAAGGTCTCGCCCTTTGGCGCTTATGTAGATATGTTTGCTGGTAAAATTCAGTCAAAAGTAAAATTGAGCGCTGAGGAATTGGCAACCCTTTCCCCGGGCGATAAAATTAAAGTCATCATTACCCATTTAACAAACACCCGTATTGTAGTTGAACAGGGGAAGTAAAATTTTAGGTGCAACCTGATATGGCAGACTGCAGACCTCAGAGTTAAAGCTAACAAGTCAGGTCATGCCAGGTCCTCAAAATTTCATAATGCTGCTGAAAATTCATTTTCGAAGCAGTCTCCTTGTTCAGACGTTAATGGACTTCGTAAAAAATGTTCTTTCATATTATCCGATCTGCCCCAAAGTAGGGATGCAGTACTTCCGGCAATACAATATGGTTTGGCTGCTGACAATTTTCCAACAGGCAGGCAACTATTCGGGGTAATGCAAGTGCGCTGCCATTTAAAGTATGCACAAGTTGATTTTTGCCATTCTCATCTTTAAAGCGGATCTTGGCCCGGTTAGCCTGGTAAGATTCGAAATTGCTCACCGAACTTACTTCAAGCCAGCGTTCCTGGGCAGCGCTATATACTTCAAAATCGTAGGTAAGGGCAGAGGTAAAACCCATATCGCCGCCGCACAATTTTAAAATGCGGTAAGGGAGGTCAAGACTGATCAACAATTTCTCTACGTGAATGACCATTTCCTCCAGCACGTCATAACTCCTTTGCGGATGGGCGATTTGTACAATTTCCACTTTTTCAAACTGGTGTACCCGGTTTAGTCCGCGCACATCCTTGCCAAAACTTCCAGCCTCTCTTCTAAAACAAGGAGAATAGGCCGTCATTTTTACAGGCAGCGCTTCTCCTTTTATTATTTCATCGCGGTAAATATTTGTTATCGGCACTTCTGAGGTAGGGATCATATAAAAATTATCCGCAGGCATATAATACATCTGCCCTTCTTTATCAGGCAACTGCCCTGTTCCGTAAGCAGACGCTTCATTCACCATAAAAGGCGGAAGATATTCGGTATAACCCGCTGCAGTGTTATAATCGAGGAAATATTGAATTAATGCCCGTTGGAGCTTCGCACCTTGCCCCTTGTAAAGTGGGAAACCGCTACCGGTTATTTTAGCGCCAGCTTCAAAATCGATTATATCGAAATTTTTAATAAGGTCCCAATGAAGTAGAGCATTTTCAGAAAGTTTGGGTATTGTGCCACCTTCCCGAATGACCACATTGTCGGCTGGCGTTTTACCGGCGGGAACCTGGTCTGACGGAAGGTTGGGAAGTTTTAGCAGTTCCTCCAGTAAGCGGTTTTCAGTTTCGGTGAGTTGTTCGTTTAAACTGGTGATTTGTAATTTATGACCTGCTACTGATTGTTTTGCTTTTTCGGCCTCCTCTTTCTGTCCCTTAGCCATCCATTGCCCAATATCTTTAGAACTGCTGTTCACTTTTGCCTGGATGGTTTCAACGTCATATTGAAGTTTCTTTCGCTGATCGTCGAGGGCGATGATATCATCCACCAGGTGAATGCCCTGAAAATTTCTTATCGCCAGTCTTTCTTTAACCCAACCTGCTTTTTGCCTGATCATGTTTACCTGTAACATCCTCAAAAATTTCACGCAAAGGTAATTGTTAGTGGAAAAGAATAGCCATTAAAATCCGAAACCTGCCATCCAAAATTCCAAGTCAATATGCAAGTCAATTAGATCTCAAATCATAAATCGCGAATAACTATAAGTTTGCCTTACGTATTTTTGTGGTTATGAATAATATTGAGAGTGATTTGCAAACCCGGTGGTGGAATCTTGAGGCACGACTGGTGGAGCGGTTTGGAAAGAAGCCGGATATGGAGACCATCTTATTTTTGATCGGAATCCAGGAGTTTGGGGAGCTGCGCGCCAAATTTACAAAGGAACAAAAACAGGACCTGATGCATGTGGCTGTATGCAGTTTATTTGCTCAAAGCAGGTATTATGAACTGGAAAAGGTGGATGAAGAAGGTTGGCCTCATTTCAGGCAATTAAAGCCTTTGCCCGTGATGGATTTGAGGGAGCAGGAAAATTTTATGAAAGACCATGTTCTCTTGTACTTTGAAAATCATGATTTTTTGTAGGAACTTGTATAAATGTGCTATAAACCATCAATTCAAGGGGAGAAAATGCTCCATTTCAGATTCTCATAGTTTACCCGTATTTTTCCAACTGTTTTTGTAATCTTTGCAGCACAAAAATACAAACTATGGAATTTCCTGAAAACTTGCGCTACACCAAAGATCACGAATGGGTTCGTTTGGAAGGCGATATTGCGGTAGTGGGTGTTACTGAATTTGCGCAGAGTGAATTGGGCGACATTGTATATGTTGAAATTGAAACCAAAGATCAGCACCTGGCTGCCGATTCTGTTTTTGGTACCATTGAAGCCGTGAAAACGGTGAGCGATCTTTTTCTGCCTGTTTCGGGAACAATCATTGAGATAAACCCGGACTTGAACAACAAACCCGAATTGGTAAATACTGATCCCTACGGAGAAGGCTGGATGATAAAAGTGAAAGTAGATTCAGAGGCTGATACAGAATTATTACTTACGGCGGATGCTTATTCTGCTCTTGTACAGGATACGCAAAGTTGATGTGATTTAGGTATGACTAAAAAGATTTTGCAAAGCATATGGCCGGCGTTAATATGGTCGGTCATTATTTTTATATTGCTCATTATACCGGGAAAGGATCTCCCGCGTGCCCCTGAAATCCCCCTTCTGGATAAGGTCATCCATTCTTTCCTTTTCGGAATGCTGGTTTTTATTTGGTGCAGCTACTACGGCTATCGCCTGCCTTCTCAAGCAGTGGGGATTTTTTTCCTCGTTTTTATCATTTCGTGTATTTATGGCATCGGTATGGAGTTCATTCAAAAATATTTCGTTGCTAACCGGGGTTTTGAATGGGGAGACATTGTTGCCGATGTGGTGGGGTCCTTTGCGGGTTGGCAGGGTTGCAGGTTAAGCTTTTCGAAGAAACAGGACGGGCTATAAAAAAATTGGCCTCTATAGAAATAGAGGCCGCAACCAAAACTAACTGCTTATGAGAAAATTGACTGTTTTTATAATCTCTTTATATTAAGACGTAAACCAAGAAAGAAAGTTTACTCCTGTTTAGTTAAAATTTTCTAAAGAACTTTTCTCTTACGTAATATACAAACTAAAACGATAATTCAAAACATAAATTGCAATTTCAGTGCCATTATCGTCAATTGCAAAGTTCAATAAAAAAATGATAAAGTACTATTAACGTTTTGTAAAAATATCTTAAAATACTTTTATTCGTTTTCGGTCCCAAAAAATACCACTTATCGGGTATGCCATCACTCTCTTACTGTTATAGAGAAAAATATCCACTGTCTATACCCGTTGTTACCCTGGTTTTCTTTATTTTTTATTTACAATCCCTACCTTTAGTTCTCTTCAACCACTGATTTTTGAAACAACGCTTTTACGCTTTAGATGTTTTCAGGGGAGCTACGGTAGCTTTTATGATATTAGTGAACAACCCCGGAAGCTGGAACTACTTATACCCCCCATTGGATCATGCAAAGTGGCACGGGTGTACGCCTACCGACCTGGTATTTCCCTTTTTTTTGTTTGCCGTGGGTAATGCTTTAGCCTTTACTATGCCAAGCCTCCAAAAAGCGGGCGAGGCGGCAATGTGGAAAAAAGTAATAAGGAGAACAGTATTAATATTTTGCATGGGTCTCTTTCTGAATGCTTTTCCTTTTGTAAGGTATAATGCCGACGGGGTTTTAGAGGCAAAGCGTTTTGAGAGCCTCAGAATCATGGGGGTGCTTCAGCGAATTGCACTGTGTTATTTTTTTGCCGCCATTATGATTTATTATCTGCGGGTGGCAAAAGCATTTGTTGTCGGTATCATTCTGTTGATGTTGTATTGGGCTGCATGTTTGGCTTTTGGCGATGCCAGCAACCCATTTGGTTTGAACGGTTGGTTTGGAACCGCAATAGACAAAATGCTGCTGGGGGAAAGCCATATGTACCACGGCGAAGGAGTAGCATTTGATCCTGAAGGGCTGGCCAGTACAATACCTGCTGTTGTACAGGTGATATTCGGTTACATAGTGGGGAACTACATTGCTCAAAAAAAGCCGCTTGCCACATTATCAGGGAGCGGGAGTTATGAGGAAATAAAATTTGATCTCTACCCGCTTGTTGCCAATCTTTTTGTAGCGGCTGTTTTGTTGGTTTTTACAGGACTTTGCTGGAACGTAATTTTTCCGCTTAACAAAAAAATATGGACGGGTTCATATGTAGTGTATACTTCAGGACTTGCAATCGTTGTACTCGCCATGTTGATTTATGTTATAGAAATAAATAACCGAAGGGGTAAATGGGCTGGTTTTTTTGATGTGTTTGGGAAAAATGCCCTGTTTATTTTTTTATTGAGCGGAATATGGGCAAGGTTATACGGGCTGTTCAGAATACCCGATGGAATAAACGAAGGAAAGACAGTGTATAAAGGACTGGGAACATGGATGAACGATCACCTGTTTGCGTCGTGGATGGGTAATATGAATGGCTCATTGGGCTATGCTATTTTTCATGTACTTATTTTTTGGTTTCTCGCATGGCGCCTGCATAAAAGGAAAATCTATTTTAAAGTGTAATAAATCTTTCATCTATGACCAAACCTGTATCACCCCGTTTCTTAGCCCTTGATGTGTTAAGAGGCATGACTATTTGTTTCATGATCATTGTAAACACCCCCGGTACGGGAGCAACTCCGTTTGCCCCTTTATTGCATGCACAATGGCATGGGTTTACACCCACCGACCTGGTATTCCCTACGTTTATGTTTGTAGTGGGTAATGCTATGAGTTTCTCGATGCCTAAGTACAGGCAAATAGGAAACAGCAGCGTTCTGGGAAAAATTTTTAAGCGTACGGTTATTATTTTTCTGTTGGGCTACCTGATGTACTGGTTTCCTTTTTTCAGGGAAGCGCAGGGAGGCGGGTATGAGTTTTCACCTATCAGCGATACGCGTATACTGGGTGTATTACAACGCATTGCATTGGCCTATTGTGCCGCATCGCTAATGATCCATTTTTTATCGAAAAAAACGGTATGGATACTGAGCGGTATTTTTTTATTGGGGTACTGGATCATTCTATATGTTGGCGGTGACTATAGTATGACAGGCAATGCCGGGCATAAATTAGATTTGATATTGTTTGGAGAAAGTCATTTATACCACGGCGAAGGGGTAGCCTTCGATCCTGAAGGGTTTCTGAGTACTATTCCATCCATTGTAAATGTGGTTGCTGGTTATTATGCGGGAATGTTTATTCAGCAGAAGGGAAAGTCCTTTGAAACGGTGGCAAAATTAATGATCGCTGGCTTTGCATTGCTTGGGATCGCCTATTTCTGGGATTTCGTTTTCCCGATCAACAAAAAATTATGGACCAGTTCTTTTGTTTTATATACGATAGCACTGGACCTTGCGATATTGGGGATACTTACTTTTATTGTAGAAATAAAAGGCATCACCAAAGGAACTTATTTCTTCCAGGTGTTCGGTAAAAACCCGTTATTTATTTATCTTTTATCCGAAATATTATATATCGTGTTTTTTATGATCAAAACGGGTTCCAGAAAGCCGTTATTCGAGAGCCTTAATGATAATTTTTTTCAGAAAATATTGCCCGGACCGTGGGGGTCATTAGCCTTTGCGCTTTGTTTTATGCTCTTATGCTGGTTGGTCGGGTATTGGATGGACAGGAAAAAAATATACGTTCGGGTATAAACCCTTCGCAAGGATATTGCAGAACCCTGAATATTTTATATCGAAATGTTCAGGGTTTTTTTGTTGTACAGCTAATTAGCTTCGAAGATCGATAATCGAACTATGGGTTACGAACCGGCTGCTGCTTTAAGGAATCTAGCTTAAAAGGCTTGCGTGTGCTATCTGGCAGCACTATACTGTCCGGGTTGGAAGAAGGTCCTGTGAATTCAGATTCGGGAATGGGCAATATTCCTTCGGAAGGGTTGATGATCTTTATATTTCTAAAATCCTGTGAGGCTTCCAACCCTTTGCCGGGAAGAACGGTGCCATCTTTTTTTGTAATTTTTACCGGTTTATCGGTATAAAATATTTGTTTATTCTGATCCCACCACAACTCCTGGCAACGTAAAGTGTCCTGGTTAAACTTTTGAATAACCACCACGCTGTCCCGGAGGAACATTTTGTTCTGCCCTTCAATGTAACGGCCGAATAAAGCATCCAATATACTTTCCACCTGCAGGGAATCATTATAAAAATCAACATGCAATGCATTGGGAAATTCAACACGGGGTAATGTGTCCTGGTAGCGGTACATTAAAGGAGAAGTTAGCTTTGCTTTCATTAC
>DASUFG010000603.1:0-3437 GCA_036274715.1 Agriterribacter sp. | reverse complement strand
GGACGCTCTAGCCAGCTGAGCTAAACCCCCTGTTTATAATAAGAACTTTTTCTCGGGAATGTCTTTACTGGTGACCTTCCCGATAGTCATCGGGACGCTCTGGTCAGCTGAGCTACCCCTTGTTTAATTAAAAATATCTTTAACGGGGTGCAAATATAGAGCGATGGCACTTTCTATCAAAATAAAAAAGCAACGGCAGTAAGTGTACCTTTCGGAGGATTTATATTTTTAGTCGCCCCAAATCTTACCCTTTCCATCCAGCCATTCCTTTACCAATGCTGTGGTAACCGATTTTGGCCGCTCAAGCGGTAAACCAAGTGCCCTGTCCCAGCATAAATTGGCAAGAACACCTAACGAGCGGCTTACTCCGAACAGTACGGTATAGAATTCATATTCCACCATCCCGTATTTTACCAATAAGGCACCGCTGTGTGCATCTACATTTGGCCAGGGGTTTTTTACTTTGCCAAGCGATTTTAATATTTCCGGTACTACTTCATATATCCGCCAAACGGTGTTCACCAGGGGATCATTGGCCATATGTTTTTTACCGAATTCCATTTGCGCGGTAAAGCGGGGATCGGTTTTGCGCAACACGGCATGACCGTACCCGGGTACCACTTTCCCATCGAGTAAAGTTTTCTTAACGTATTTCTCTATTTGTGCTTTGGAGGGTAACTCTACTCCCAGTTCCTCTCTCATCTCGTATATCCATTTAATTACTTCCTGGTTGGCCAATCCATGTAAAGGTCCCGCCAATCCGTTCATGCCGGCTGCCAGCGACAAATAGGGATCACTCAGTGCCGAACCCACGAGATGGGTAGTATGTGCAGATACATTACCGCCTTCGTGATCGGCATGAATAGTCATATACAGGCGCATCAGTTCCTTGAAACTGGCATCTTCAAAACCCAGCATGTGGGCGAAGTTACCCGACCAATCGAGCAAACCGTCTGGCTGTATATGTTTTTCATCTTTGTATTTTCGGCGATAGATATAGGCGGCAATCCTCGGCAAACGGGCAATCAAAGTCATGCAATCGTCGTAAGTGGCGTCCCAGTAATCTTTTTTGTTCATGCCCTCCGCGTATTTGCGCATGAAAACACTTTCTGTTTGAAGCGCCATAATACCTACCACAAATTGGGTCATAGGATGCGACGACTTCGGCAATGCTTCGATCGCATTAAAAACATGGTTAGGTACATGCGAACGACGCTGCCAGGCATTGGTTACATCATTTACATCGCTTTCGGTGGGAAGCTCGCCGATCAACATCAGGTAAAACAATCCTTCGGGCAAGGGCTCGGTTCCCGCCGGTGCCTTTGGAAGTTTTTGCTGCAATTCCGGGATAGAAAAGCCCCGGAACCGGATGCCCTCTTTTTCATCCAGCAAAGAGGTTTCGCTCACCAACCCGGTAATTCCACGCATACCCTGGTATATCTGGGAAAGTTTTACTTCTCCTATTTTCTTACTGCCATGCTTTTTAATAATACCCTTAATCTCCCCCGACAATTCTTCGGCCTTAACGTTAAACCTTTCTTTTATCGTTGCCATATATTATGAGTGTTTTAATATTTTATGGATTGCCTGATAACAGGGCTGGATGGCGCTAAAGTTAGCTAAAACGAAGATATATGCCTTAAAAAAATACGGGGTTTCAATAAATTAATTGATTTATGTGGTTTTAATATTCCAGGTGGAAATAGAGGTATATTTATGTTTTTATCCACGTATTTATACAAAACAAATAAGCTTGCAAACCTGTTACTTGGGTGCTTTGCGATAGAGGTAGTAGGTCAACACGCCAAAAAGTACATTCGGCAGCCAGGCCGCAATAATAGGGGGGAGACTTCCTTTAACACTGAAAATCGTAGAGAAACGGTCGAGCAGGATAAACAAAGCGGCAATAGCAAACCCCGCAGCAAGGTGAATACCGCTGCCACCTCGTATTTTCCGGGATGCCAGTATGGCTCCTATCAACGTAAGTATAATAACCGTAACAGGGGTTGCATCTCTGCGGTATAGCTCTACTTCCAGGTCGTTGGTGCCTTCAGACCCGCGTAATTTTTCCATCATTACCATGCGGCGTAGTTCTTTGGTAGTAAGGCGGCTTTTTACATACTCATCGCGTTTTAAATCATCCGGTGTAAAATTAAAATCCACTCGACGGACTGTATCCTGCACCACTTCTTCTTTTAAGCCATTGATCTTTCGCTCTATCACCCCCATTAGTTTCCATTTCTTTTTGTCGGCATCCCACGAAATGTTATTGGCCCTCATATTATATACAACTTCGGTACCCTTTAACCTATCCATAAAAAAGCCAGTGCCGTTTTTGGCTGTGGTATCATAATAGCGGATACCGCAATACGAAACCGAATCAATACGCATGTAAATATTGTTACTGTTGGCATATTGTCCTGGCGATTTGATGTATTGCAGTTCGAATGCCGTGCGAATTTCGTTGGCCTTGGGAACCAGCTTACGGTTACCAATCCATAATACAAGGGCAAGTAAAATGCCTCCAACGAGGTAAGGCTTTAACAGGCGGTTAAAACTGGTGCCACTGGCTAATATGGCAATAATCTCTGAGCGGTTAGCCAGGCGGGAGGTAAAAAAAATAACGGCTATAAATGTAAAAAGCGGGAAAAGGAAAGAAACAATAAAAGGTACAAAACCCGCATAATAGTGAGTCATTACAAAGCCCGCAGAAAGATCTGCTTTGGCAAAGTCGTCAGTTTTTTCGCTGATATCCACCACTACTGAAATAGCCGTAAACAACAGGATACAATAAATGAAAGTGAAAATGAAATTTTTGAATATGTACCAATCTATTTTTTTCATGCATTCGGCCAGGTGAACGTTAAAGCCTGTAATGGCCAAAAGTAAACTAAAACTCTTATAAGAACTTTGTATCTTTCTGTCATGAAAGATATTCACAATAGTCTCAGCTTTTTACCCTTTTATTTACTGTTACTTGCAGCTCCATCGGCATTAAAAGCCCAGGTTAAGGAACCCGATTTATTTGAGCGGCAGCTTTTTTTACAGGGCGATGATACGCTTCCGTGCCGGATACTTTCCCCGATCCATTTTTCCAGCGAAAAAAAGTATCCCCTGGTTATATTTTTACATGGCTCCGGTGAAAGGGGCAGTGATAACGAAGCTCAATTAACATGGGGCAGCGACCTTTTCCTGGATTCAGCCAACAGGGAAAAATTCCCGGCTATTGTTGTTTTTCCGCAATGTCCGGCCGATTCTTCCTGGAGTGTCCGCACTAAGGGCAAATCAAAAGATTCAACGGCAACATTCCAATTTCCAATGGATGTTCCTGCCAGCCGACCGTTGAAAATGGTAATGAATTTTATTGATACTTTGTTGAAAAGCGGATACGTTGATTCCTCCCGGGTATATATCGGCGGACTTTCGATGGGTGGTTT
>DASUFG010000602.1:0-12444 GCA_036274715.1 Agriterribacter sp. | reverse complement strand
AAAACGATTCAGTTTCAGGTAGATATAACTCCGGCTTTAGCAATAGTGCACTTTCGTGCAAACCATATGCTTTACTAAAAAAAACAGCAGTCTTTTTGGCTCTTTTGGCAGGGCTGGAAATAAAGGAGTCAAGGGGAACCTTTCTGTTGATCAAGTGTTTTGCCATTTCCTGGGCGTCTTTCTTGCCCCTTTCGTTAAGAGAACGATCGAAGTCGCTTACTGATGCATTATCCCAACTGCTTTTAGCATGACGAATGAATAATACAGACCTCATCTATTCTCATAGTTTTAGGAGAAACTAATAATTCAACAGATTAGCAAAATGAGAGAAAACCGGAAATAGTAAACGAAAAACAGTACTTCCTTTTAAATCACAAAAACAACATAGGAAATGCAGGATTTAAAAACGGGTGCAAAAAACATTGCCTATTTAAAGCAAAAACTAAGCCAACAATCGGCTAATAGCCCCGAATATTCTTTCCCTCCATGAAATTTATAAACGACTTATTCACAACCCTGTTGCCTCCGGCGGTAGGATAATCGCCTGTAAAATACCAATCGCCTGTATTGGTGGGGCAGGATTCATGAAGATCTTCAATGGTTTGGTAAATTACATCTACCTCCATGGTAACGTCAGGCGGCGTAATTAACTGCGCTATTTTCTTCGATATTTCTTCCGCTGCAAATGGCTTATATATTCCCTGCACTACGTTTTGAGTATGCAACTGATTGTTTCTTTCCAGTTCACGGCATTTATTGTACAAATCCTGCAGCAGGTATTCCATTTTCCGCTCCCTTAACAATTCGATGGCAGCCTGAAAGGCAATAAAATCCTTCATTTTACTCATGTCGATGCCATAACAGTCGGGATAACGTATTTGTGGTGCTGAAGAAACGATGATAACCCGTTTGGGCTCAAGCCTCGACAGCATTTTTATAATGCTTTCTCTAAGTGTGGTTCCTCTTACAATGGAGTCGTCAATTACCACAACCGTATCTATGCCCTTTCGTGTTGATCCATATGTAATGTCGTATACGTGCTGCACGAGCTCATTACGGCTCACATCCTCCGTAATAAAAGTGCGCATTTTAACGTCTTTATTGGCAATTTTTTCCACCCGGATACGGCGGCCAATCATTTCGGCAAGCTTTTCCTCATCGAAATCCTTATTCCACGATGTTATCCTTTGAACCTTGATTTTATTCAGGTAATCCTCCATCCCCTTTAATAACCCATAAAAAGCCACTTCGGCCGTATTCGGGATAAAAGAAAAAACAGTGTTTTTAAGATCGTAATCAATAGCCTTTAATACATAGTTGCTTAAATGGTTGCCCAAAGCGGTTCGTTCCCTGTAAATTTTCTCGTCGTTGCCGCGTGAAAAATAAATCCTTTCAAAGCTGCATGCCTTTCTTTCCTTCGGCTCAATCACCTGTTCAATCCGGTAGCTACCGTCGGCCTTAACAATCAATGCATGCCCGGGCATCAATTCGTGTACATCCTTTTCGCCTACATTAAATGTGGTTCGGATTGCCGCTCTTTCTGATGCGGCTACAATAATATCGTCGCTTATATAGTAATAGGATGGACGTATGCCATGGGCGTCGCGCATTACAAAACTATCGCCATTGCCAATCAGACCTCCCACATGATAGCCGCCGTCAAACAGCCTGGTCGACTTTTTCAACACGTTTACAATATCCAGGTTTTCGGGATGCAGTTCATCTTCCTTAACGAGGAAATGATGAACAACTTCCATCATTGCGGCCAAGTCGCTTTGTTTTTGAAAAACGCCGGGCTCTATATTCACTAAAGCGAAAAGTTCTTCGGTATTTACAAGATTAAAATTACCTGCCAATGCCAGGTTTAAGGCAGGAATAGTATGGCATTTAATAAAGGGATGACAAAACTCCACATTGTTGCGCCCCTGGGTGCCATAACGTAAATGCCCTAACAGCAACTCCCCCATGAAGCGTACATTGCCCTTCATTAATCCCGGGTGCTTTTTTATTTCGGGTTGGTACTTTTCTAATTCCATAATTTCTTCCGAAATCTGGCGAAAAATATCGGCGATTGCCATCGTTTGGATACTCCGTATCCGATGCATAAAAGGATAGCCCGGTTCGGTATCCAATTTTATAGTAGCGACGCCGGCTCCATCCTGCCCCCGGTTGTGCTGCTTTTCCATAAGAAGATACAGCTTATTGAGCCCATACATAACCGTTCCGTACTGTCTCAGGTAGTAAGAAAAAGGTTTTCTTAGCCTTATAAATGCCAGCCCGCATTCATGTTTTATAGGATCACTCATGAAGATTTTTAAGAAGCCGCAAATGTACGTTGTTTACATCAAACAATATGTAGGGTGAAAAAATGGATGCGGAATATTCATCGGGCAGAACCGCGGTTTCTTTGAATAAGGCAACCATATAATGCAATGGGCTTAAATTTAACTTTTCAATAAGCCAATACGTGCTCCCACAAAACCGTTTTACTGTCATTTTCAACAACACGCATTTAAAGGGATATTATCAATTTGATGGTAGACCTGGTGTTAATAATCAATATCCCTAAAAACTGCCGGGGTACCCGGGAATCGCTTTGTTAGAATACAGCCGTAGGAGTTTAATGGTTTTGAGAAAATGAGCTTTAAAATGATGAAAGGCCATTCAGAAAAAAACGATTCAAATAGTTGCTGTAGATTACCTTTACCGCATTCTTATTTTTTAGATTAAATATTTTTTTTTGGCGGGCATTAAACAATTAGCGGGACAAACTTTATGGTATGGAGTAAGTAGCATTGTTGCCAGGCTCCTGAATTACATTCTTACTCCATATCTAACCCTGAAGTTAAGTGGGGCCAATTATGGCGACATGACGCTTATATATGCTGCCATTCCTTTTTTAAACATCTTATATTCTTATGGACTTGAAACCGGCTTTTTTCGTTTCAGCCAAAGAGAGGAATACAAAAAAGATCTGTACAACACCTCCAACGTTTCCTTAATTACGACTACGGTAATACTCACCGCCATACTTTTACTGTTTACCGGCCCTTTATCGCAGATCATTAGCGTAGCGGATCACCCGGAATACATAACAATCGCCATTTTGATTGTAGCATTTGACAACCTCTCCGTTATACCATTCGCTAAACTACGACAGGACGGGCGGCCTTTGAAGTATGCCTTTGTTCGAATTACAGGAGTTTTGTTGTACATAGGCGTGTTGTATTTCTTTCTTTCCATTAGCCCTAAACTGGCAGCTGCCAACCCAAATACGGTATTTGCTGTTTTAAGTAATAAGCACATGGGCATCACTTTCGTTATCCTTGCTAATCTTATTCAATCAGCATTTACATTGCTTTTACTATGGAAGGAGTTTCAAGCATTTCAGTGGCGGTTTAACGCGAAATTGTGGAAAGAACTTATGGTGTATTCGCTACCTATGCTTGTGGTAGGCCTGGGTGGCATGATCAACGAAACCCTCGACCGCCTTATGTTGGGGTGGCATGGTGTAATAAAAACGGAAATAGGGACGTATGGCGCCTGTTATAAATTAGCGATATTGATCACCGTTTTTATACAGGCATTCCGCATGGGGGCCGAACCTTTTTTCTTTAAACAGTCAACAGGCGAAAACCCCCAAAGGTTGTACGCAAGGGTAATGAAATTTTTTGTAATCATTATCTGTATTATGTTTCTATTTGTAGCGCTCTACCTCGATCTATGGAAACATTTTATTCAGAACCCGATTTTCTGGGAGGGCTTAAAAGTGGTGCCCATTCTTTTATTGGCCAATATGTTCCTCGGCGTTTATTACAACCTCGCGGTATGGTATAAAGTAACCAATAAAACCAGCGCAGGCGCATGGATCACTATTGGCGGCGCGTTGATCACCATTCTTATTAATTATGTATTTATTCCAGGGTTTGGTTACATGGCCAGCGCGTGGGCAACATTTTTCTGCTATTTCAGCATGATGGTTGGTTGTTATTTATGGGGACAAAAGGAATATCCCGTTCCCTATGCCTGGAAAAAACTGGCGGCATATATTGTTATTGTTGTTGTTTTATTTTACTTACATAAACTACTTACCAGCACATGGCAAAATGCCACTTTTAATTATGCACTGGCTACGATCATACTGACAGCATTCGTACTTTTTGTTGTGAGAATTGAAAAAAATGAATTTCAAAAGCTTCCGGTGATAGGCAGGTTTTTAAAATAACAAATATGTACTTCTATATTAAAGCCCTTCATATTATTTTCATTGTTACCTGGTTCAGTGGTATGTTTTATATAGTTCGGTTATTTATTTATAATTCCGAGGCGGCTGAGAAACCTGAACCGGAACGCAGTATTTTGAGAAAGCAATACGCCATCATGATAAAAAAATTATGGCTGGTTATTACGTGGCCTTCTGCCGTGCTCACTCTCATATTTGGATTGTGGATGTTGTACATGTTCGGCTCTTTGCCAGGTTGGCTGATTGTTAAACTTTGTTTTGTGCTTGGCTTGTTTGGGTACCACTTTTCATTACAACATATTTACGCCCAACAAATGAAAGGCGTTTTTAAGTGGACATCGCAGCAGTTAAGAATCTGGAACGAGGTAGCCACTATTTTTCTGGTGGCGATAGTAATGCTGGTTACTGTAAAACAAAATTTGAGCTGGGTATGGGGGCTTGTCGGACTACTAGGTTTTATTATTGTTTTAATGGGGGCCGTAAAAATTTACAAACTATTGAGAAAGTCCAAACCTTCAAGGTAAATCTCTCCAACACCTGATAAATTCCCTGTCAATTTACTTCATCAACTATTAAAAAAACATCGTCTTATATAAAAGAAGAAGGGAGCACGACTGCTCCCCTCGATCCCTAATCCCTAAACCCTGGAAAAAATTTTTATGCTGAATACTGGCTAATTTTATTTCTACGCACTAACAACACTACATCAACTTTCCTTGCATCTTCCACAAACTTAATTTTCAGAAACTGTGCCAAATTACAAAGATGTGGATAATTGAAAATTCTTTTTCTGTTAATATTTTTTTTATACCCGCTTTGGGGTATGCCTGAATTATTCTTGTTCCTTTCTTTTTTATTTAATTATTTATTGTGTAAGTGAATATGAGCTACTGATGTCGCAATTGGGGAAAATATTCCCGATCGTTTGATACCTGGTTGTATTCGATAGTTTCTACTACGACTAAACGAAAAACTTTTTTGCCCTTTTGTTCAATAAAATAATACTTCCTCCTTTGCTTTTCAGGTGTTGGTGTATCTATCACCAAAACCCATTCGATGATGAGCAGTCAAGCAAACCAGAAGAACAATAAGCGACCGAATCCCTGATATTTCTGTAACTTTGCCAACATTTTTTTGGCTACATATGGCAACAAGGTATAAAGAATTTACAGGGTTAAACCTGCCGGCTCTAGAGCAGGAAATATTATTGAAATGGACTGAAGAACGGTCTTTTGAAAAGAGTGTATCACTAAGAGAAGGGGCAATACCTTTTGTATTTTACGAAGGCCCGCCCAGCGCCAATGGTATGCCCGGCATTCACCATGTTATTTCCCGGACCCTGAAAGACCTTGTTTGCCGCTACAAAACCATGAAGGGGTACCAGGTAAACCGTAAAGCAGGTTGGGACACCCATGGACTGCCCGTTGAACTGGGCGTAGAAAAGATGTTGGGGATTACAAAAGAGGATATCGGGAAGAAAATATCCGTTGAGGAATATAACGCCACCTGCCGCAGGGAGGTGTTGAAATACAAAGACAAATGGGATGAACTGACCAACAAAATGGGTTATTGGGTAGATTTATCCAACCCATACGTCACGTTTGAAAATAATTATATTGAAACACTGTGGTGGGCGCTCAAAGAATTACACAAGAGGGAATTACTCTATGAAAGTGTAAGCATCCAGCCCTATTCTCCTGCTGCCGGCACCGGCTTAAGTTCCCACGAACTGAACCAGCCCGGCACCTATAAAATGGTGAAGGATACCTCGGCGGTGGTAATGTTTAGAGCGGTAAGAAATGAAAAAAGTGCTTTTCTATTTGATACTGCGCAGGACGAACAGGTTTTCTTCCTCGCCTGGACTACTACACCATGGACGCTACCTTCAAACCTCGGGCTTACCGTGGGCGGCAATATTGAGTATGTATTAATAAAAACCTTCAATCCGTATACGCATTTACCAATAAATGTGGTTCTTGCCAAAACATTGGTTCATCAATACTTTAAGCCCGAGGATGAGGGGGACGATTTTGGAGCCTATTCCCCTGAATCTAAAACATTACCCTGGCAAGTTCTGGCAAATTTCAAGGGGATGGAGCTCGAAGGTCTGCAATATGAGCAATTGTTACCCTTTGAAGGCAACTCTCCCGGGGTAATAGAAAGGATTACACCTGGAGCAAGGCCATTCCGTGTTTTAATAGGTGATTTTGTTACTACAGAAGATGGAACCGGAATCGTTCACACAGCACCAGCTTTTGGAGCGGATGACTTTAGAGTAGGGAAAAAGTACAATATCGGGATACTGACCATGGTTGATAGAATGGGCAAATTTGTGGATGGATTAGAGGAATTCAGCAACCGCTATGTAAAGAATTACAAAGATGAGAAGGATTATGTAGATGTAAATGTTGACATCTGTGTGAAGCTGAAAAAGGAAAACCGGGCCTTTAAGATTGAGAAATACGAACACAACTACCCTCACTGCTGGCGTACAGACAAACCCGTTTTATATTATCCTTTAGATGCCTGGTTTATTAAAACGACAGCGTTAAAAGACAGGATGGTGGAGTTGAACAAAACAATCAACTGGAAACCCAGGTCAACCGGCGAAGGCCGTTTTGGCAATTGGCTTGAAAACATGGTAGACTGGAACCTGAGCAGGAGCCGCTACTGGGGCACGCCATTGCCGGTTTGGAAATCGGAAGATGGAACCGAACAAATGTGCATTGGGTCCATAGCTGAGCTAAACGCTGAAATTAAAAGGGCCAATGAGGTGCTGGGAGGCAACGTAAACAAACATTATTTGCATGACGGCATACTCGACCTGCATAAGCCTTATGTAGATGAGGTGGTGCTGGCGAGCAACACCGGCAGGCCCATGAAACGGATACCTGACCTGGTGGATGTTTGGTTCGATAGTGGTGCCATGCCCTACGCGCAATGGCATTTTCCTTTTGAAAATAAAGAAATTTTCGCACAGAACTACCCTGCCGATTTTATCGCAGAAGGAGTTGACCAAACCCGGGGCTGGTTTTACACCCTGCATGCATTGGCGAGCCTGCTAAAGGAATCTGTTCACGAGGAATTAAAAAAATCGGGCATTGAGATCCCTGATGACAAATACCCCGGACTGGCCTATAAAACCTGTGTTTCCAACGGACTGGTGCTCGATAAGAACGGTAATAAAATGAGTAAACGGCTGGGTAATGTGGTAGATCCGTTCAGCACCATAGAACAATTTGGGGCAGATGCCACCCGGTGGTACCTGATTACGAACGCCTCACCGTGGGATAGCTTAAAATTTGACCTCCAGGGAATTAAAGAAGTGCAACGCAAGTTCTTTGGCACCTTATATAATACCTACCAGTTCTTTGTTTTATATGCCAATGTGGATGGATTCGCTTTTAAGGAGGATTACGTTCCACTGGCGCAACGACCCGAAATAGACCGGTGGATACTTTCTTCTTTAAACAGCTTAAAAAAGAAAGTCAATGAATACATGAACGATTATGAGCCCACCCATGCCGGCAGGGCCATTGAAGATTTTGTGGATGAACATTTAAGCAACTGGTATGTGCGCCTATGCCGCCGCCGCTTCTGGAAAGGCGAGTATGAGCACGACAAAATTTGTGCTTACCAAACCCTCTATGAATGTTTGGAAACCGTACTTCAACTCATGGCCCCTATCGCTCCCTTTTTCTGTGATGCTATATTTCGCAACCTCAACAAAGTATCAGCACGTCATAATGCCACATCTATACATCATACCCTGTTTCCCGAAGCCGACGCAAGTGTTATCGATGAATCACTTGAAGAACGAATGCAACTCGCCCAGGATATCTCTTCCCTGATACTCTCTCTTCGCAAAAGAGTAAATATAAAAGTCCGTCAACCGCTGCAAAAAGTGCTTATTCCGGTGCAAACCGAACAAATGAAACAGCAGGTATCCCGGGTAGAGGACCTGATCAAAAACGAGGTTAACATCAAAGAAATAGAATATATATCAGAAACTAATGGGTTTATCAGCAAAAAGATAAAGCCCAACTTTGTCGCTCTCGGCAAAAAGTTAGGACCTAAGATGAAAGCCGTAAGCTCCGCTTTAGCCACATTTACACAGGAAGATATAGGGAGGATAGAAACCGAAGGAGTTTACACCGTTAATATTGGCGAGGAGCAAATTCCGATTCAATTGGCTGAGGTAGAGATACAGAGCGAAGATGTTCCGGGATGGATAGTGGCTAACAAAGGAGGGCTTACTGTAGCCCTTGATGTTACCCTTACTCCAGAATTGGAAAATGAGGGTAATGCCAGGGAGATCGTTAACAGGATTCAAAAGATAAGGAAAGACAGCGGTTATGAACTTACCGACAGAATTTTAGTAAAACTATCCGAAAATACTGCGCTTAAACCGTCTATCACTGAATTTAATACATATATTTGCGCGGAAATTTTGGCAGACAAATTGGAATGGGATAGTAATATTTCGAATGGCATGGAGATTGAAATTAATGACATACCCTTAAAAATTTTAGTGACAAAAAAAGCATAAACCCATGGCAACCAACAAGAAAGCAGCAAAGAAAGCAGTCGCCAGTAAGGCTAAACCTACCAAGGCGGCACCTAAGAAACTGGCGAAGCCTGCAAAACCTGCACCTAAGAAGGTTGTAAAGCCGAGTAAAGCGGCAAAATCTGCCAAGGCGGTGGCTAAAAAGCCCGTTGCCAGGCCGGTAAAAAAAGTGGAAGCTAAAAAGGCGGTTCCGGCCAAAGTAAAGGTAAAGCCTGTAACGCCTGTAAAAAAGGCAGCTAAAGCAGTTAAACCTGAACCGGCTAAAAAGGTAAAAAAAGAAGTGCCTGCTGCAATAATAAAACATACCCCACCAAAAGTGGAAGCTAAAAAAACAATCAAAGAACACGTGAAATCCGAAAAACCAAAATCAAAAAAGCCTGTTGTTATCCCTAAATTAAGTACCAGTAATGCCAGGAAATACGAACCTGAATTTACGCAGTCTGTACTGGATCAACCCCAGGCGCAACACAATGGACCTACTATGAAGTACAGTGATTCTGAACTAGTTGAATTTAGAGAATTGATATTACGCAAGTTAGAAGCTGCAAAAAAAGAATTAAACTATTTACAGGGACTTATTACCCGTAAAGATGATATGGGTGGAGATGAAAGCGAAAACAGGTATATGACTATGGAGGATGGCAGCATAAGCATGGAAAGGGAGCAATTGAGCCAAATGGCAAGCCGCCAGATCCAATATATCGATCATTTGGAAAAAGCCATGATGCGGATTGAAAACAAAACCTATGGCATTTGCCGCATAACCGGTAAACTTATCGACAAAGCGAGGTTACGCGCCGTGCCGCATGCCACTTTAAGCATTGAAGCAAAGATGGGTTACGCAAGAAATCCACAGATACAATAATATTTTTCTCGTTAGCTGATTGAACCGGGTGCCTGTTGAAAGAGCACCCGGTTTTTTTGTACGATCAACCGTATTTATTTCATCAAAGTAAAATCACATGCAAACAAGACTTTTTCTGCTGATGTTGATTACCATCATCACTGGCTCCTTACTCCCCATGCAGGCGGGCATAAACGCAAAGCTTGGAAAATTGTCTGGAGGAGCGGTGATTGCGGCCTTTATTTCGTTTTTAGTGGGTACCGTTGCACTCGCCATGTATATCCTGCTCACCCGGAAGCATTCTATTCATTGGAGCGGATTACAAACAGCACCAGTATGGCTTTTTGCAGGCGGGCTGATTGGAGCTTTTTATGTAGCCGCCATTACTTTTATTGTACCGACGCTGGGGGGTGCCTTAACCTTTGGGCTTATCATAGCGGGGCAATTGCTGGCAGCGATAACGATCGACCACTTTGGATGGCTGGGTATGACAGTAAAGGAAATAAGTGTCGGCAGGATAACAGGGGCCATTTTATTAATTGTAGGAGTAATTTTGATCAGAAAGTATTAGGGTGTTCTGCTGTAAGTGGTACTTTATTACAATGTGAGTTGAACGGAAACGCTTTTCGGAATTGCGGAGACTACCTTATCAGCAGCCTGCACTTACACTCATACCCGATAGCTCAAGGATGAATTCTTTTGGTGAACATAAGCTAGCCGTTGTGTTTAATGATCTTGTTCTTCAAAAACACTCTTGCTTCATGCACCTGGTCATCGCTCTCAAATCCATCTTTAGGTAATAACAAAAAACTTCGGGGATTAAGGTAGAGGTGAAAAAAAAGAGGGGTTTCAACCATTTCACTGAATTCCCGCCATGCCCAGCTTTTACTGCCCTTTGAATTTTCAATGAAAAAGTGGTTTTCTTCAAGGGTTGCCTTAAAACTGTCTTTAAAAGTCGGGGATCTTTTATAAATAGCTGCGGGCAACCATCGCCAAAAAGCGAGCATCAGCACAATCCATAAAAAAAAACTGATCATGAAAGCAAGTGGAGTTACTTTTTTATAGTAGAATAAAATAGCCGCTGCGGAAGTAAAAACATTAATCAGTATGATCATAAGTTTAATTTCCCGCTTACTGATAAAATGATACCTTAATGCTTGTAATACCTGGGGCTTTTTATATGTTACCATTGCCTGCATAACATGAAGATAAAAAAAGAAAAGTTTAAACTCCCCAACTTGTAAGATAAAGGAATTTAAACTTTTAATCAGTTGCACTGCACAGGTTAAAGCGCCAATTACGCTTTAGGAACAGTTCAGCACAGCCTATTTCTTCCAGAAAACCGATGGGTGGTTCCCAAATGGTTCTCCCTACCTGTTACCTGATATCCCGGCATTTTTTGTACCCCCCGTTTGCAGCCTGGTAAGGCGTTATGGCTTTGGCACATGAAGCCAGAAAAAGAACGAAAACAAATGCAGCGATTAATCTGATCATATTGTACAAATTTAGACGGTAAAGAAACCATCCATAACGGACAAAAAGAACTATTACCATTGCTATTCTGTGAAGTTGCCAATAGGGGCTATGAAACTCAAAAAACGGCAAAAAGTGCTCGTTTAACGTAATTGGCTGTAAAAGAGTGGCTTTATTGCAGTTTTATGGAGAAACCTTCATAACTAAGCCATTACCCGCGAGCATAACTGTTATGCGGAATCTTAAGGCGATCTAACGAATGCACGATCACTCCTGTACAATATGATTGATTAACCAGCTGCTAATCGTCGACCAACATAATGAATAAAAGAATAAAAAAATCCATCCCGGAGAACCGGAACGGATTTGTGTAGGTTTATATTCCTAACCGTCCTAAATGATTTTCTAACTGCAACCCATGCTGTTACCACAATTCAAACACTTATAACAGGTACCACTCCGCACTGTAATGTGCCCGCAGGTATTACAGGCAGGGGCATCGCTTTGCATGCTCCTGAGGTGTTCGCTTACCACATTGGCATTTGCCATAGCCCGCTGCGTCTTGGCGGGTTGACCAGCGGATCCGCTGCTAGTGGAACTGCTCACTACTCTTACATCACTTAGCGCGGGTGGCTTAGGGGCATATTCCAGCCCGGTGGGTACGTCCTCCCAGTCATCATTGCCCAGGTTACCCAATTCCGGTTTATCGAGCACATGCACCAGGTCCGTCCTGCCAAGGTATTCGTACGCCAGGCATCGGAAAATGAAGTCTACGATGGAAGTAGTGGATTTAATATTGGGGTGGTCTACCATACCCGCCGGCTCAAATTTTGTGAAAACAAATTTTTCCACAAATTCTTCCAGGGGAACACCATACTGAAGGCCAACTGACACGGAAATAGCAAAACAGTTCATCAGGCTACGTAGTGTAGAGCCTTCTTTTGCCAGGTCAATAAATATTTCGCCGAGGGTTCCATCTCCATATTCCCCGGTTCTAAGGAAAAGGGCCTGCCCGTTTATTTTTGCCTTTTGTGTAAAGCCGCGGCGTTTTGCCGGCAATTGTTTGCGCTCAACAATCCTCGACAACTGGCGTTTCAATTTGGTATCGGTAGACTCCTGCATACGTTTATGCAGTTCGTCCAGTAACTCATCAACTGTAAGTTTACCCATATCAATCAGTTGGGTATCCTGCTTTGAAGTTTCCTTTTCTTCCGCGACTTCCTCCTTTTTTGACTTCTTGGTGTCGCTCTTATTGCTTAATGGCTGACTTAGCTTGGAGCCATCGCGGTACAAAGCGCAGGCTTTTAAACCCAACTG
>DASUFG010000601.1:0-3097 GCA_036274715.1 Agriterribacter sp. | reverse complement strand
GTCAACGAAGAGCGGTGATAACATTCATCGGCAGCGGGTCGTTCATTATGTGCTGAAAAGTATTGCAGAATTAATTTCACTGCACCCGCACCGGGCAAAAGATTAATATGAAGAAGGGATTATGACAGCAACCATGGATACGGCTACCAGGTACATCAGTGCATTATTTAATTGTTCCGTTTTTTATTCTTTCAGCCTGAAAATTATGGCGAGGCCGTTTTGTTTCAACATGTCTATTCCCAATACCGACTTACACGTAACTTCCTGGTCCTGTATTTTAATATTTGTTTTAGTACCAAGCGACAGGTCGTCCGAATACATGGTGGCCATGTAATTCCTTCCTTCTTCAAGGAAATCAAGTTTTAACGACGAATGATGTGGTGAATTACCGGTAATTGCGCCCAGGTACCAATTGGTGCCATTTTTCCTGGCAACGATCGCCAGTTCACCGGGATATCCGTCAATTACCCGGGTGTCGTCCCAAACGGTGGGCAATTGATCATAAAATGACAGGTCTGCCATTTCCGGTATTGAACCGTCAGCCCCTCCTGCCCCACCAATTTTAAATGGAGACCCCGCCGGCCTGTCGTACCAATATAAAAACTGCCAGGGGCTGTAAATACAAACCGCCTTTGCCATTTGCGAAGCGTGGGACCCCATGGCAGGAACCCTTTCCGCAAAATAGCAGTTGGTCTGGTCTCCCGCACCAGCAATCATACGGGTAAAAATGGTGTTGATGACCATGTTGTTCGGGGTGCTTTCTTCATCACCCCGTATCCCCTCCTGGGTCATTAAATTTGGGTAAGTGCGGGAATATCCTGTAGGCCGGTATTCATCATGAATATCAATCATCAACTTATTGGCAGCTGCTTTCCGCACCGCTTCATGAAGCCAGGTGGTCCACTGTTGAGCGCCCACTTTAACGAACCCGTATTTTACCCCCGCCACACCCCAGGACTTATAGAGCGGAAGAATCTTGTCCAGTTGTTTTTCCATCGCCAATTGGTTCACATATAAAATCACTCCAATGCCTTTTTGCCTGCCATAGGAAATAACATAAGGAAGGTTGAGCGGGCCGGTAGAACGTTTTGGATCAATAGTGACAGTTGTAGCGTCGGCCGCAGTATCGTATTCATTACCATACCAACCGGCATCAAATTCAACATACTGCAGGTTGTGTTTTGCGGCAAAATCAACACAGGCAATGCCTCCCTGCGTGGTTAGCGTAACTTCCCGTATAACCTTCCCTGGTTTGATCCAGGAAACATCAGCCAGTTTGTTTGATTCGTTAAGGTTTAATACTAGAAAATTGTGTTGCAGCAATTGAGCCGGGGATTCAGCGGCCATAATATAGCGCCATGGAGTTTGATATGGTCCCGGCGGTACGATAACGGAATGGGTGGTGTCATTCAAATCGCCAGTGTTCGTGTACAAACTAGCAACAAGTTGATGTGGTGAAGAATTGCCTTTTTCAAATTTCATTCGTGCAAAATCGATGAGTGCAGCCTCACCAAGGGCTACAAAGCAAGAGTCGCTCAATTGGGCAAGAAGCGGTCTTTCATAAATTTTTGACAATTGCGATAGTTTCTGCTTTTCGATGGGCGATTGCGCCCTTGTGCTGGCCCAAACATATGGGTCAACAGGGAATGTAAACTCAGTAAGCTCGGCATCAATTTCAAGCGAATCCCGGGAGTTGAACTCGTACCTGAAGGCTATCCCTTCGTTGCAGGCTCGCACCCGCAAAGCAAATCCTTTTACTGCAGGATTGGACGAGGAAAACATCAGCTTTACCTCATTGTAGTGTTGCCTGTACTGCTTTCGTTCGCCATACACAGGTAACCAAACGGTATCTTTTGAGTTTCTTTCAATGCCAGTAATCCTAAGATCTTTGCAAATATTCGAATGATCGGAAAGCATGAAACCAAGTTGCGATGACCGGATTAACAAAGAATCATTCCAGAACACCTGGTATGACAAACTTTTCCTGGGCCTAAGTTCAAACTGAAATTGTTGATCAGGGCTTACGATTTGAATGGTGTCACTTTCCTTACAAGCAACAAAACAGCTATTAAAAGCAATTACAAAAAACAGGGAATGAAAACTCTTTTTGAAAGTCATATTAGTTTTAGTTCAATTCATTTGTAAACGCCTCCAAAAATATAGGGAATTGGTAAGAGAAGCTAAGAAGAATTAAATTACGAACCCAACCTAATCCACTTTCGAAAATCTGAATGTATAGGTAAAAGGTTCCAGCACTAATCCATAAGACAGTGGAGTGGAGGCGGTTTGCTGCACTTTAATAATTGCTATTGTATTATTTACCAGGTGTAGGGTAACAGCAGCCCGGATGGATTTGTTTGCTCCGGCGCTCATTACTGTATCGCCCGCCTTTCCACCACCTGTTTGGTCTTCCTTTAAAATTTTATAGGTCTGACTTCCAATCGCTATATCTTCCGCAGCGATTTTCATTTCTTCCTGCAATACACAGGAGGAGCAGCCCGCAAAGCCATTGAATACACTTAGATACGACGTGTCGTTGCTTTTGGGGTAATAAAATTGAACGTAGCTGCTGATCTTCGCTTTTTTTTCATCTATTGGTTCAATTTTCAGGTAGCCTGTTTGAGATTTCGCCTTGGGTTCAACATCCGCAAGTTTCCATTCCCCGGCAAACGTCTCCACCAGGTTTAAGCGGCTATTTATTTTTTTACCCTTGCTTCCCGTTTTTAATTTTGTTTCGCCCGATACCGGTACTTCAGCCGTATTTTTTTGTGTGTCCGGCTCCACATTGGTCATTTCGTTATCTCCAGAAATACTATCCGCAGCGCTTATCATGGTGGTATTTTCATTAATGATTGTTCCTTTATATCTGATAGAATATAAGATAACGGCCGCCATAACAGCGAGAAGTGCTATGGCTATTACCATCAGCCGCGCATGTTTTGCATAAAACGATTTTTCCAGTTTCTCCAGCGCCATCCTGTCTTGCGGCTGGAGCTCATCAGGAGTGGCATGCCCTTTTAATTCACTGATTAAATGCGTTAGTCCTGCTTCGTAACTTTTTGTAAAATCTACATGCTGTAACCGTTGAATGCGGAAT
>DASUFG010000600.1:0-4626 GCA_036274715.1 Agriterribacter sp. | reverse complement strand
ATTCCGTTCTCAAACTTTCCACGGGGTTAGCTATCGCCGCCTTTATGGCCTGGAAACTCACGGTTAACAAGGCAATTAATATTGCTGCAAGGCCGGCTGCCGCAAATACCCACCATTGGATCGCTACGCGATAAGGGTAGCCCTGCAGCCATTTATGCATCGCCCAATAGGCGAGGGGAGAGGCAATCACAATAGCGACCCCTACCAGTTTTAAAAAATCTTTGGTGAGCAGGGTTGTAATATCCGGCACGGATGCGCCCAGCACTTTGCGCACACCTATTTCTTTTACGCGGTTCTCGGCCATGTAACTCGATAACCCAAACAAACCCAAACAAGAAATTATGATCGTTAAAAAGCTAAACAAACTGGCCAGTTTGCCGGTTCTTTTCTCATCGTCAAATTTTTTGGCATACTCTTCATCTACGAAACGATAGTTAAAAGGGTATTCGGGATTGTATTTTTTAAATATTGTTTTAAGTGATGCAATATTTTGGTTGGTGGGATATTGATCGTTCAGTTTAATGTGTATTACATTAAACCAGCCTTTGGCGCCGGAAATAAAGATCGGTGTTATGGGATGATAGGGAGATCTCAGTATGAAATCCTTTACAACGCCTACCACATGCCACTCCTGGCCCATATCTTTGATCACCTGTCCGATGGGTTGTTCAAAACCCATGACCTTTACAGCGGTTTCATTCAGTAATGCCGCGGTAGAGTCGGTGTTAAAATGGCTGAGGTCGAGGTCGCGGCCCTGCACGATTTGCAAACCGGTTGTTTTTGCAAAAGCATCATCGGCGCAAAAGCGATCAATGACCGTTTTGTCGCCCGCTTTTTTTCCCTGCCATTCTATTCCCCAGGTATTGCTCCAGCCTTCGGTAACAGGAGCGCTTGTTTTGGTAACAGATAAGGCTACACCGGAGTTGAGCAACTCATTTTTAATGAGTGCGTAATTTTTCTCCACATCGCCTTCCATAAAATGATACAGCAGGTTGTTTTTTGAATAGCCCGCCTGCCTGTCCTGGGCTTTTTGGATCTGCTGGCGAACAATAATGGTAGCGATAATTAATGCAATCGCAAAAGTGAACTGCGCTATTACCAGCACTTTGCGGGGAGTAACCAACGCGCTCCCCGCCTTGAGTTGCCCCTTGAGTACGCGAACAGGTTTAAAGGAGGAAAGGAAAACGGCGGGATAACTGCCGGCAACAATACCTGTGAGGAGTATAAAAACAATGCCTGCAATCCAGAAATCAACCTGGTTATAATGAAGCCCGAGATTTTGTGCAACCAGCCCGTTAAAATAAGGCAGGGTAAGCTGCACGATCAATAAAGCAAAAATTGAAGCGATCACCGCGAGTAAAATGGATTCGCCCAGGAATTGCGCAATCAATGATTTTTTTTGCGCGCCTACAACTTTTCGAATGCACACTTCTTTTGCCCTTTTTTCACTTCTCGCGGTACTGAGGTTCATAAAGTTGATGCAGGCAACCAATAAAATAAAGGCCGCTATAATGCCAAACAACCGAACGATTTCAATACGTCCGCCCGCTTCCTTACCATTTTCAAACGAGCCATATAAATGATGGCGGGTAAGTGGGTATAGAAATGTTTCCATCAACGGATCATTACTATCGTACTTCTTTCTGATATCTTTTATTTTGGGTTCAATGCCGGCAAGCGAAGCGCCGGACTTGAGCATTACATAAGTGTCGATTGAATTGTTGCTCCAGTTTTGATCTTCCCAGCCTTTTTTACGCCAGTAGGCCCATGATAGTAAAAATTCAAAATCAAACTGCGTGTTAACCGGGCGGTCTTTTACTACAGCGGTAACCGTAAAATTATCGCTGTTGTCGATCTTTATTATTTTTCCGATAGGGTCTTCGTTTCCGAATATTTTCTTTGCCAGCGTTTCAGTCAGTACAATATCATATACGCCATCCAGGGCGTTCGCCGGATTTCCTTTGAGCAGGGGAAAACTAAACATCTGCAAAAAACTTGAATCCACCACGCTTCCGCGCCCGGTTAATCTTTTGTCGCCGACACTGATCAGGACGGGCGGAAAAAAAGAAACCCGGGCTGTTCGTTCCACTTCGGGATAGTCCTGCTGAATGGCGGGACCCATGACCTGCGGGGTATTGCTCCAGCTTTGTGTTTTGCCCTCTATTTTGTAGCGGTTCCATGCCTTGTAAATGCGATCTTTATTTTCGTGAAACTGGTCATAGCTGCGTTCATTCTGAATCCACAATAAAATGAGGATAGCAGCTGCCATACCAATGGAAAGTCCGCTGACATTAATGAGGGAAAAACTTTTTTTTCTTAAGAGATTTCTCCACGCTATGATGAAAAAATTTCTGAACATATAAGAAAGTTTGATGTTTGTAGTTTCTGGTGTCAGGTGTTAGGTATCAGGTATCAGGTGTAGGATGTCGGATATCAGGATACAGCTCGTTGATGCACTGTACTCAACATTTCAAGTTTCAGATCATTCCGTTCTTAAGCCCGCCACGGCGGGCAGGCTCTTTATCCCGATATGCATCGGTGTCTCCGCATTACTCACTCCGTTCGTAAACTCTCAACCGGGTTTGCAATGGCTGCCTTTATGGCCTGGAAGCTCACGGTTGCCAATGCGATCACCACTGCCATCCCCCCGGCAATTGCAAACATCCACCAGCTTACGGGCACCTGGTAAGCAAACCCCTGCAACCATTCGTTCATAGCATACCATGCCAGCGGTGATGCAATAACAATAGCGATTAGTACTAATTTGATAAAATCCTTCGACAGCAATGCCGTTACACTGGTAACCGATGCACCCAACACTTTTCGTATGCCAATTTCACGGGTGCGCTGTTCGGCAGAGAAAGCAGACAGTCCGAATAAGCCCAAACAGGCAATAAGAATAGCAATAATGGTAAAATAGCCTACAATGGTAGCTGCATGCTGATCTTTTTCATAGTTTTTTTGAAAATCACTGTCGAGGAAAGAATACTCAAAAGGAGTACCCGGATTGATGGCAGCCCATGTATTTTCTACGTCTTTAAGTAGCGCCGGATAGTTTTTTGCGGTGGTATTGGCGATCAGGTAGCTGTGTTTATTGCCCATTACCGTAGTGAAGCCAAAGGGCTTTATGGTGTTGTACAGGCTTTCAAAATTGAAGTTCTTCACCACGCCCACAATGTGAACGATATTGTGCGTTCCTTTAAAATCGAAGTATATTTTTTTGCCTACCGCGGTGCTCACATCATAACCCAATTCTTTTACCGCCGCTTCATTCAACACAATACTGCTGGAATCATCCGTAAATGCTTTGGAAAAACCTCTTCCTTCCAAAATGGTAATACCCAGTGTTTCAAAATAATCGTGGTCTATGGTGGCGAGGTGAACATCTATCACATCATTGATCGTTTTACCCTCGGCATAAAACAGCATATCTTCTACATTCGCAATGCCTGGGTAGGTAGAGCCACTGGTTACGCTTTTAATTTCCGGGTTTTTCAACAGTTCATTCTTTAGCGCCGCATAATTATTGATTGCGTTTTCATTTTGCATGGGTAAAATGATCTGCTGATTTTTTTCAAAGCCAAGATCACGATTATTCAAGTAGTGCAATTGCCTTTCTATCACAATCGCACCCAGCACCAGGCAAATGGAAATGGTGAACTGAAATACCACCAATCCTTTGCGGATGGTAACCGCCGAAAAGCTATTGAGCAGTTTTCCTTTAAGCACGCTGATAGGTTTGAATGCAGACAAATAAGCCGCTGGATAAAGTCCTGACACAATACCTGTGCAAACGGTCAGCACTGTTAACCACAGCCATAAGCGCGGTTGATCGAACAAGTGTAAATTTTTATGACTAAAATCGTTAAAGAAGGGTAGGAGTGCCGATGCGATGAACAATGACAGCAAGAGGGCAAGAAAGCTCATGGTAAGCGATTCGCCCAGGAATTGATATACCAGCCATTTTTTTTCGGCCCCTAACACCTTGCGCACGCCCACTTCTTTGGCTCTTTTGCCTGAACGGGCAGTGGAGAGGTTCATGAAATTGATGCAGGCAATCAGCAACACAAACAAAGCAATACTGGCGAGGATATACAGGTAGGTGATGCTGCCGTTGGGAGCAATTTCATTATCTATGTCAGAGTGTAGATATATCTCCGGAACGGATTGCAGGAACATTGATTTTTGAATACCGAGCGCTTTGATATCCGTACCACCACGACGATCAAGAAAGGGTTGTAGTTTCTTCTCAAACATATCTGCATCAACACCTGCATTAAGCTTTATGTAGGTGTGAAAAATATTGTTGGTTGCCCAATTGGTTTGGTTTTCCACCCATCCGCCCAAATCGCCGTTACGCATAGAAAGAAAATAATGGGCTGGTATATGCGACTTCATACCGGCATCATTAAAAACCCCTGTTACCGTATACCTGAATTTCCCAAATGGAAGGCTGATGTCGATGGCTTCACCTACCGGGTTTTTGGTACCAAACATTTTACCTGCAATGCTGTTGGAGATCACAATACTGTTTGGTTCATTAAGCGCGGTAAGCCCGTTGCCATGGATAAAGTTGTAAGAGAAAATACTGAAGAAGGTAGAATCTACATAATAGCCGTTTGTTTC
>DASUFG010000599.1:0-5939 GCA_036274715.1 Agriterribacter sp. | reverse complement strand
GTTTGTTTTGACCTTGTAAAATTCCGTGAAACATGAATGTTATTGATGGAGCCCGCAATGACGGTGAAGAGCCAGTGATGATTAAGGGGTAATCACATATCTACAAAATCCCATGCACTTTGATACGCATTTTTTTGTTCGGCATAAGTAATGAAATTGGCATAAAAGGGAAATTGACTTAGCGTAGCACTATCGCCAACAACAACCAGCTTTTTGCGGGCGCGGGTCATCGCCACATTCATACGACGGATGTCGGAAAGAAACCCGATTTTATTTTCCATGTTACTACGGGTCATGCTTATATACACAATATCGCGCTCCTGCCCCTGGAAGCTATCGATCGTATTTACAGTAATTTTATTGCCGTAGGGGTGTAACGATGTTGCGTGTTGCAATTGGTCCTGCAACAATTGTATTTGCTGGCGATAGGGCGAAATAATTGCGATAGACGGAAAATTTTCTACATCGTAGTGTGCCCCCAGTTCATTTACCAATTGTGCTACATGTTTGAGTACAAAGGCCGCCTCTTCGGCATTGGAAGTACTGGTACCTTCTGTTTTTTCATCGAAACCGCAACCCGCTGTATCCACAAAAGCCAATGGTCGATCTGTATCAAATAATACATGGGTGGCAACCGTACCATGGGCTTTCAAGCGCCCTTCATAAAATACATCGGAAGAAAAGCCCATGATGGTTTCGTGCATGCGGTATTGTTCTTCGAGTAGAACCACCGATTCCGGGTGAAGCGACACACATTTTTCAAGCAGGGTTGTACTTAATCCATGGCGTGCAGCTTCATCCGACTTAATTGTGGGGGATAGCTGGAAATGATCGCCGGCCAGGATTACTTTTTGCCCTTTAAGAATGGGTATCCAACAGGCCGGTTCAAGGGCCTGCCCGGCCTCATCAATGACCACTGTATGGTAATTGAGGTGTCGAACGGTATAATGATTAGCGCCGACCAGGGTAGCCGTAATTACCTGTGCCCGGGAAAGCAGGTCATTGATAATATACTGTTCAGTTTGCTCTGTGTCTTTAATCATCTTATGCGCCTCATCGAACAAAGCCTTACGTTGTTCCCTTTCTGCCTTTCCGAAATGGCGCTTGTACTTATGCGCCAAATTCCGGAATTCGTTCGCCCGCTTTTTCATTCTCTTCACTTCCTTCATGTTGTGGTGTTCGCTCATCTTACTATCAAGGGTAAGCGACATTAGGTGTTCGGATACTCTTGCCGGGTTACCAACGCGCAGTACGTTTAAGCCTTCATCCGACAGCTTTTCGCTTAGCAGATCAACAGCGGTATTACTCGGCGCCACTACCAGCACCTGCTGATGTTGTTCCTTAATTATGGCTTTTATGGCCTGCACGATGGTAGTTGTTTTACCGGTTCCCGGTGGGCCGTGTACGATAGCCAACTCATTCGCTGCAAGGATTTTGTTAACGGCCAATTGCTGAGATGTATTTAATGAGGCACTTGTGAACGTTGTATTGCCCTCTTGAAACGTAGGGGTTTTCTCCCCCGTTAGTATTTGGATGAGCCTGTTTTCTTTTTCATTTTCAATTCGCTTTGATGCCAGCATAAGGGCATTCTGCATTTCGTCGTAACTATTATCATCAAAAAGCAGGTCAATGCCAAGTTTCCCGTCGCGGCTCCATTCTGGTAGTTCATCTGTTTTTAAGGTAATCTTAAGGCGGCTGCCCGATTGAAAATTAATTACGCCTTCTACCCTGTTTTCGCGTGCGTTGTAATTGGAAAAAAGTACTGCAGAAGCACCAAAGCGCAATTGATGAGGAAGGTCGTGGTGCGTGGTACGTTCTACTTCCACAGTAAGATAATCGCCCCGCCCCATTTCGGTATCGCGTATAGCAACCGGGTACCAGGTGAGCCCATTGGCCCGCCGCTCAGTTACGGATGAAGACTCAATGAGTTGCTGGTAGGTTTTGCGATCCTGCTCCCGTTCCATTTTTAACAGGCTCAGCAGGTTTTTGAAATAATCCATGGCGCAAAGGTAAGCGATGGAGATCTTCGATAAAATAGCATGAAAGAACCAAAAAGCAAATAGCAAGCTCCAAACAAAACCTGCCGGCAGTGGCGGATAGAAAACCCGAAGTCAGAAAATCGAAATCCAGGGAAATGAACAAATAACGAAATATAAAACCCGAATATTTAATTCAGAGTTTCAAAGTGAAATGCAACGTACCATCAAAACATGCGGGCTCCTGGCTGATAGCCAGGGGCTAAACATCAAGTAAAAACGTTATGGTAGTGGTTTAACCATGATGTTTTTATAATACACTGTACTTTTGGGATCGTGCCCCTGTAAGGCAAAGGTGCCTCCTGAAATAACGCGTAAGGGATGGTTATCCTCTCTTTCTACGTCACAGGGCTCGGTATAATCTACTACCACTTTATCATTCACCTTAATAATTACATGCTTGCCTTCCACTTTTATATATTCGGTGTACCATTCATTATCTTTTGCATAGGTTTCTTTCACATCTACAACATCGTACAGACTGCCAGTCCTGCGCCAATCGGAATGTGAATTATTAACCTGCACTTCATATCCCCTGTCGGGCCAACCACCTTCCTGGTAACTGGTATGAAAATATATACCCGAATTGGAACCGGGCAATGTTTTCACGTCTGCCTTGAACTCAAAGTTTTTAAATATATGTTTCTTTACTGGGCCATCGTAATAGATGTGTGCAACAGGTCCATTCACCTTAATACAACCATCTTCGATGCTGAAGGTGGATGCATTTTTCCCTACTTTCCAGTTATTCATCGTTCCATCAAATATGGATACCCAGCCATCGTCATGGTTTTGCGGAATGCCTGTAAACGAAAAGAAAAAAAAACTCATTGCTGCAAATGCAAAAAAATATTTCATATTGATCTGAAAATTTGAAGTGTATTTATAATTATGAAGCTACGTTATTTCGAAGAATAGAAACAATAAAAAAGTTAACAGGAAGTTATTGGCGACATTGGCTATTGCCTGATACTTTTTACAATGAGCTCAAAATTATGATCCAGGTTGCTATTCCTGATATTAATGCATAGCGAATTTCTTAACCGCATGATAATTTCATCGAGGTTGTTCCGCACCGAAAGCAAACGGGTTTTGTTCTCATTCAGGTCGCGCGTATCTATACCCAAGATATTATGCTTCTCTATTAATACTTTTAACTCATCTAATTGCTCATCGAATTGTTGCACGGCCGCTGAGGTAAAACCAGGTGAAAAAAAATCTTCATCAATATAACAGGCGATGAATTTTTTACCGGGCAAAAATTTTTCAAGGTAAAATGTATTGATCGTTTCCATACAAACCCATCCAGAGGTTAGGCTGGCAGACGAAACTACGGACAGCGTTACTTTTGATGTTCGCACGCATTCTTCAATAAATTTCTTAATGTCGTATCCTCCGGGCATATTGTTTGTATCAATCAGCACCTGCAGGTCTTCCTTTTCGAGCTTTTGTTTTAACTGGTGGGCGATCGCTTTATCTGCATGCGCATATGAAATAAAAACGTCTTTTTCCGGTTCATAAAAACGCCCTCGTTCCTGTGTTGCTCTCATCTTCAGCCATTGTTCCACCTTATATATAAACAGCCCCAACACAATCAACAAAAACCCCTCAAAAATAAGCAGCCCGGTATCGGTAGCATGCAGTTTATCGGCTGGTGATTTGTTAACATCCCCAAATGGTTGAAGTAGCAGCACTGCTGTTACGGCAAGGAGATAGGCAAATGACAAATAATACGCGATGCGGTATAAAAGGTATGTGGCATCGGGCATCATTGCACCGGGAAGCTTTTTATGTTTGAGATACCCAGATAATATAACCAAATTGCCCGGTATCACGGTGAGCAGGATCCAGCTCCAGGCCGAACCAGCCATATTCCCATATCTGCCAAAAATGGTTTGCAGTAAAATTATCAGCATCAGGAAAACAGAAATGCAAACCCAAACCACAGCGAGCTTTTTAATAGCCCGGATTAAAGTAACCTGCATTTTCGCTGAACATTTTGAAGATGAAAAAAGCCTGGCCCCGCATCGGGAAATTACGGAAATAAGAAATTAGTTTAACTTAATGGTAAATTTTAAGGTGTATTCCGAAAAGGGGATCGATTAATACTTTAAAAATGAAATCAAAATTTGCAGGCTCTTTGTTATGTGTTTTTTTTATCGTGTTTACACATGCACAGCAAAGAGTGATCAGCGGGCAACTCAATCCTGTGATATCGGGCTGCGTGATCAGTATAAAGGGCACAACAATCCGCGCGGTTTCGGATAGCAAAGGCACTTACACACTAACCATCCCGGATTCTTTAAAGATTACTCAATTAACGTTAATATATGACGCGACAGGAATGTATGCTGACCGGATTAACCTTGAGAAAAATCATGCTTTTGATCCACGCAACACCGTGGTGAACCTCGATGACCCAGGCTTTCAGCAGGCAATTAGAATTTCAAGCACCCTGCAAACAGATATGACCGTTAAAGCACCTTCCTTCCCTTTTCCTCCACCCGCCGCGTCTGCCCTGGATGTAATTGACAGGAGCCTATTCAAAAATTTGAATACGCTTGGCGATTTGAACAAAAAAGTAAGCAGTGCGTTGCAATCGTTGGGTTATTTTGAAAAAAGTTATTATGCCGTTCCAGATGGATTTGCACTTGTCACTAGGTTGGAGAGAAGAAAAGAAAATGAACCGGAGCCATACGATCCGCCTTTACGATGGGACGTAAATGTTAGTAGCTCGGTTCGGTCAATTTCCGACTATCTATTAGAATTATTTACGGCTCCAAAAGGCTTTTTCAGGGTAATTACTTTTATCGTAACTGATAATTTAGTTACCGGTGATGAAAGGAAAAGAGTGAACAGGGACCAGGCTTTGGCCTGGTTTAAAACGGGCACAACCGTTTTACCTTCCGACATCGCCCAACTTCCATTAGAGGCCGGTTATGATTGCACAGTATTAATTTATGAATTTGAAAAAGAAGAAAATAAGGAAGCGAGATTTATTGTCTCAAGTTCCTTCCCCGGCAAATTGCATTTAGATCGCTTCTACAAGGCTTTTGTCAGCGTTAAATGATAAAACTGAATTGGGTTAGAGGAAAGCATTACTCATTCATAAATGATGACGGGTATTAAAACCACAAAGCCCCGATGTGGAAACATCGGGACTTTTGGTTAAGGCTCTGATTAGTAGCTATTTTACAGGGTTACCCTACACCGGCATTTCGGTATGGACAAACTCCATTAATTCTTTTATATAGGTAGGTGAAAAATCAAATCGTAATCCTGCAGCTCTATACAAGTCTGGCAAGGGTTTAGTACCCCCCAAACTTAATGCTTTCATGTAATTATCCAAAGCATTTTCCTTATTTTCTTTGAATTGTTTCCACATCCCTATCGCCCCTAACTGCGCAATACCATACTCGATGTAATAAAAGGGCACTTCAAAAAGATGCAATTGACGTTGCCAGCCAATTTCGCGATAATGATCTAATCCGCTATAGTCTATTTCTTCGGATGAAAACTCCCTTAATATTTCCATCCATTTTTGGGTTCTTTCTGCTATGCTGTGAAATGGATTTTCGTAAATCCAATGCTGAAATTTGTCAATCACGGCAATCCACGGCATAACCGTAATCACTCTTTCGAGTTGATGTTCCTTTGCCCTTTCTAAATCATTTGGATCCTCAAAAAAAGTATCCCAATAGTCCATACTGAACAGTTCCATGCTCATGCTGGCTACTTCGGCTACTTCAATAGGGTATTCCTTAAATGCCGATAATTCGAGCGGATGGGCCAAAAAGGAATGAATAGCGTGTCCTCCTTCGTGCACCATGGTGGTAACATCATGCATTTGACCTACGGCATTCATAAATATAAATGGAGCACCACTTTCGGCCAATGGCATAT
>DASUFG010000598.1:0-3128 GCA_036274715.1 Agriterribacter sp. | reverse complement strand
ATAAATAACAAAGCGGAGTTTACCCCTAAAACCATTCAAACCAAAGATGAGCGGGCGAACCTGGTGTACGCGATAAAAGTAAAAGTGCAAAATGACGGATTTATAAAAATAGGAATGTACGGTGAAGTAAAATGGCAATAATGGCAGCAGTTGAATTAAAAAATATTGTAAAAACATACGGCAAAGAAAAATTGGTTGCGGTTAACGATGTATCATTCAGCGTAAACAAGGGCGAAATATTTGGACTGATCGGTCCGGATGGGGCAGGTAAAACCAGTATCTTCCGCATACTCACCACTTTACTTTTAGCCGATTGTGGCATCGCATCAGTGGAGGGTTTTGATGTGGTAAAGGAATACAAAAAAATCAGGAACACCGTGGGCTATATGCCCGGGAGGTTTTCGCTATACCAGGATTTAACCGTTGAAGAAAATCTTGATTTTTTTGCTACGGTTTTTAACACTACCGTAAAAGAGAATTACGACCTCATAAAAGACATCTACATACAAATAGAGCCCTTTAAAAAAAGAAGGGCTGGTAAACTTTCGGGAGGTATGAAACAGAAACTGGCTTTGTGTTGTGCTTTAATACACAAGCCCACGGTGCTGTTTCTTGATGAACCCACTACCGGTGTTGACCCGGTTTCGCGGAAAGAGTTTTGGGAAATGCTGAAGCGGTTAAAGGAGCAGGGCATCACTATTTTGGTGTCCACACCCTATATGGATGAGGCCACGCTTTGCGAACGCATTGCGTTAATGCAACAGGGTGAAATACTGTCTATTGATAAACCGAAGAACATTTCGGCATCCTATGCCGACCAGCTGTATGCGGTAAAAGCAGGTGAAATGTTGCCTCTTTTAAAGCGCATTGCCCAATTTGACCAAACAATCAACAGTTATGCTTTTGGGGGATATGCGCATGTTGCGGTTAAAAAGGATCGTCCTGGTATAGAGAATGAGTTGATCCACTTTTTGCAGGCAGGGGGATTAAAAGATATTGAAGTAAAGCCCATTGCGGCAACGATAGAAGATT
The DNA here is from genome assembly GCA_036274715.1 of Agriterribacter sp. Classification (GTDB taxonomy): domain Bacteria; phylum Bacteroidota; class Bacteroidia; order Chitinophagales; family Chitinophagaceae; genus Agriterribacter. Next base: position 2,096 of record DASUFG010000598.1, on the reverse strand, counting down.
GCTTTATTAAACTATTGAAGTAAGATGGAAGAGGCAGTAATTAAGGCAGAAAAATTAACCAAGAGGTTTGGCGATTTTACCGCTGTTGATGAAGTAAGCTTTGAGGTGCACAAAGGAGAGATCTTTGGTTTCCTTGGGGCAAACGGTGCCGGCAAAACAACCGCCATGCGCATGTTATGCGGTTTGTCTATTCCTTCATCAGGCAAAGCCAATATTGCTGGCTTTGATGTATACCGGCAAACGGAAAATATTAAAAAGAATATCGGCTATATGAGCCAGAAATTTTCTTTGTACGAAGACCTTACAGTATTGGAGAATATTTTCTTTTTTGGAGGAGTGTATGGTTTGTCGCGCCAGCAATTAAAAACAAAAAGTGAAGAACTGATCAGTAAACTGGGCTTACAGGACGAGGCAAAAAAATTAGTGGGAGAACTGCCATTGGGTTGGAAACAAAAACTGGCATTTTCGGTTGCCATCCTGCATCGGCCAAGTATTGTTTTTTTAGATGAACCCACCGGAGGCGTGGATCCTGTAACGAGGCGCCAATTCTGGAATTTGATTTATGAAGCTTCCGATGATGGCATTACCATTTTTGTGACCACACATTATATGGACGAAGCGGAATATTGTAATCGTCTCTCCATTATGGTAGACGGGCGTTTGGCGGTACTGGACACTCCTTCCCGTTTAAAACAGCAATTTAAAGCAGCTTCGCTGGAAGCTGTATTTTATGAGCTGGCCCGGGGAGCTAAAAGAACGGATTAAACGTATATATGAAGCAGTTGCTATCATTTATCAGGAAAGAATTTTACCACGTATTGCGTGACAGGAAGGTGCTGTTCATCCTTTTTGGCATGCCTGTGGTGCAGGTATTGTTGTTTGGTTTCGCATTGTCGAGCGAAATTAAAAACACACAGATCATTATTGTGGACAATGCCAAAGACGAATCCAGCAGGCAGATCATTGAAAAGATACAGGCGAGTCAATATTTTGATATCCAAAAAGTATTTCCCCGATTTAAGCCAGTTGAAGCTGAATTTAAAAAAGGTAAAATTAAGGCGGCTGTTGTTTTCCCATCCGGCTTTGACGATGATTTGAAACACCATAAGCAAGCGCAAGTGCAAATTATCGCAGATGCCACGGATGTAAATACGGCCACTGCCATCACCGCCTATCTTTCCAACATTATTTTGAACTACCAATCTGAGAAAAATTTGTCACAAAATATCCCTTACCAAATCATTCCCGAAACCCGGATGTTGTATAATCCACAACTTAAAGGCGCTCCCAATTTTGTGCCGGGTGTAATGGCAATGGTGCTTTTACTGGTTTGCGTGATGATGACCGCCATCGCCATTGTAAAGGAAAAGGAGACGGGCACCATGGAGGTGTTGCTGGTGTCGCCGATGAAGCCGGTGTTTGTTATCCTTGCCAAAGCCGTTCCCTATTTTATTTTGTCGTGTATAAACTTAACTGCCATTTTGCTGTTAAGCGTGTATGCGCTGGATTTACCCATTGAGGGGAATCTTTTCCTGCTGCTGGCGGAAAGTTTATTGTTTATCACCACCTGTCTTACCCTGGGTATACTTATATCCATTAAAACCGGTTCGCAACAGGCGGCAATGCTGATGTCGCTAATGGGCATGCTGCTGCCAACATTGTTGCTGAGCGGTTTTATGTTTCCTATTGAGAATATGCCATATGCACTCCAGGCAATTTCCAATATCATCCCTTCAAAATGGTACTATATCATAGTAAAAACCATCATGATAAAGGGCGCCGGATTTTCGGTGGTTTGGAAAGAAACATTGATTCTTTTAGGGATCACGGTGGTATTGTTTATCGTGAGTATAAAACAATTTAAAATCCGTTTGTCATGAGTACCTTAAGAATCTTATTGCAGAAGGAGTTTAAACAAATATTCCGCAACAAAACAATATTGGCCATTTCTATTGTTGCTCCCATCATGCAGTTCTTAATATTGCCGTTGGCAGCCAACTACGAAATAAAGAACATTAACCTGGCGGTGGTTGATCATGATCATTCCGCTTACGCGCGGCAGCTGATCTCAAAAATTACAGGTTCGGGCTATTTCA
>DASUFG010000597.1:0-8208 GCA_036274715.1 Agriterribacter sp. | reverse complement strand
GTTAGCCTGGTTGAATGCCGCCTCGAAACCGGCAGAACCCACCAGATCAGGGTTCACATGAAGTACAGTGGCCACCCATTGTTCAATGATGAGACCTACGGAGGTGATAGAATAGTTAAGGGAACTGTTTTCACCAGGTACAAGCAGTTTATTGAAAATTGTTTTGCGCTCTGTCCGCGCCACGCACTGCATGCTAAAACGCTTGGATTTATGCACCCTACCAGCGGAAAAGAAATGCTTTTTGATAGTGAAATACCTGCAGACATGCAGGCAGTCATAGAAAAATGGAGGCGGTATGTGGGTGCAAAAGGTGCAAACGCGGAATAATGCAGGAATTGCCCGCGTTATTAATTTCCCCATACGAAGCAGTTTCCAGACCAATCTATTTCTCAAAAGCTATTACCAATCCTCTTCCCCACCCAATAATTCGCGCTCAATTTCTTCCATCTGAACAATGTCCCAGGCTTCACTTTCGGTTGGTGTGGTGTTTAGTAAATCCAGCAAGTCGTGGTTCCTGAGCATCTCTTTCACGTGTGGTTGCAAACAGCAGATGACAAATGACCGGTTAGTTTCAGCAGCCAGTTGTTGTTCTTCCGCCAGGAGTGCCGCTGCTTCGGGGGCCATCTTTTCAACTATTTTTAAATCCAGTATGATATGTTTAACATCATTTTGTGTAACTTCAGTAAACAAATCACGTAGTTTATCTGTCATATTAGCAGGGAATTCGGGTTCGCTTAACGATATGACATGAAATTTTTCCTTGGTATCTATTTTGAAGTTCATTATTGAGTTCTTTTGATAGATTTTATTTTACAGGTAAAAAAATTACGTTTTTCTTGCCAACGCTAACTTAAAAAGGTGTGTTTTATTACCCGCATTATTCCACTCCTGGGAGACAATAAAAATGCCGTAACACTCACAAACACAATAATTCACACGCCTGCAATGTTCTATTAGTCATAAGAAGTCAAAATTATTAGTTATTATTGTATCGATCACTAATTAAATTTTATTACATGGATAATAATTTTTCTACCCAGGTAAAAGAAATTATTTCGTTCAGCAGGGAAGAAGCACTGAGGTTGGGAAATGATTTCATCGGAACAGAGCACCTGTTACTGGGGTTGATCCGCGAGGGGGAAAACATGGCGGTGAAGATATTGAAGAATCTTAATGTTGACCTCTATGAACTACGCAAAGAAGTAGAACTTGCTGTTAAAGATAAAACTGGAAAAAACATCGCTAATATCAACAGTTTGCCTTTAACCAAACAAGCCGAAAAAGTAATACGTGTTACCGTGTTGGAAGCAAAAGCGCTTAAAAGCCCCACTGTGGAAACGGAACACCTGATGCTCTCCATATTAAAAAATAAGGAAAATATCGCTACCCAGATATTAAATCAATTTGATGTGGACTATGATCTTTTCAGAAATGAACTGGGCATGGTTAAAAGCAACGACGTGCGGAGTGAATATACTGATGATGCCGATGACGATTTTGATGATGAAAAGAAAAGTTACCAGCAAAAATCAAAAGCACAGGCGGCAAATACAAAAAGTAAAACACCTGTACTCGATAATTTCGGTCGTGACATTACACGCCTTGCAGAAATGGGCACCCTGGATCCAATCGTTGGTAGAGAAGAAGAAATTGAACGAGTATCGCAGATATTATCGCGGCGCAAGAAAAACAATCCCATCCTTATCGGGGAACCCGGTGTAGGTAAAACAGCTATTGTGGAAGGTTTGGCATTGCGTATTGTGCAAAGAAAAGTGTCGCGGGTATTGTTTGACAAGCGTGTGGTTTCGCTTGATCTTGCTGCTTTAGTAGCAGGTACCAAATACCGTGGGCAGTTTGAAGAAAGAATGAAAGCGATAATGAATGAATTGGAAAAGAACCGGGACGTTATTCTTTTCATTGACGAAATTCATACGATAGTAGGTGCCGGGGGAGCAAGTGGATCGCTTGATGCTTCCAACATTTTTAAACCTGCATTGGCCCGTGGCGAATTGCAGTGCATTGGCGCGTCTACGCTCGATGAATACCGCATGTATATTGAAAAAGACGGTGCACTGGACCGCCGGTTTCAGAAAGTGTTGATTGATCCGCCAAGCGTGGAAGAAACCATACAGATATTGCAGAACATCAAATCGAAATATGAAGACTATCATAATGTTACCTATTCCGGAGATGCGATTGATGCCTGTGTGAAACTCAGCGATCGTTATGTCACCGACAGGCTTTTGCCAGACAAGGCGATTGACGTAATGGACGAAGTGGGCGCTAGGGTACACCTTAAAAATATTAATGTTCCTAATGAAATTGTTGAATTAGAAAAGAAAATAGAAGACATTAAACAAGAGAAGAATAAGGTGGTAAAGAGCCAGCGCTTTGAAGAAGCCGCTTCCCTGCGCGACAATGAAAAACGTTTACAGGAAGACCTTGAAAAAGCGAAGTTGCAATGGGAAGAAGAAAGCAAACACAAACGTTACCCGATAGATGAGGAGGCAATAGCAGAAGTGGTGAGTATGATGACAGGCATTCCCGTTAAAAGAATGGTGCAAGCTGAAACAGACAAGCTTCGCCGCATGGCAGAGGACCTTGCAGGCGCCGTAGTGGGTCAGGAAGAAGCGATACAAAAAATTGTAAAAGCCATACAACGTAACCGCGTGGGATTAAAGGATCCTAAGAAACCCATAGGCACTTTCATTTTCCTCGGTCCTACGGGTGTAGGTAAAACAGAATTGGCGCGGGCTTTAGCGAGATATATGTTTGACTCTGACGATACGCTTATACGCATCGATATGAGTGAATACATGGAGAAGTTTACCGTTAGCCGACTTATTGGTGCACCTCCGGGATATGTAGGTTACGAAGAAGGAGGACAATTAACGGAAAAGGTTAGGCGCAAGCCATATTCAGTGGTGTTACTTGATGAAATAGAAAAAGCACATCCGGATATTTATAATATTTTATTGCAGGTATTGGATGACGGGCAGTTAACAGACGGATTAGGCAGGAAAGTAGATTTCAAGAACACGCTGATCATCATGACTTCCAATATTGGTGTACGCCAGTTGAAGGATTTTGGGGAAGGAGTTGGTTTTGCCACCGCGGCACGCCAGCAAAGTACTGATGAAAACAATAAGGCGGTCATTGAAAAAGCGTTGAAACGTACCTTCAGTCCGGAGTTTTTGAACAGGATAGATGATGTGATGATCTTTAATTCACTCACACAGGAACATATTTTCCAGATTATTGACATCCTGATGAAAGGTGTGTTGAAACGTTTGAGTACGCTTGGCTTTTCGATGGAACTTACGGAAGATGCCAAAAAATTCATTTCCGAAAAAGGATATGATCAACAATTTGGCGCCCGTCCGTTGCACAGGGCTATTCAAAAATACATTGAAGACCCTTTAGCTGAAGAAATATTGAATACGCATATAAAAGCAGGTGACATTCTTGTAGCCGACCTTGATAAGGAAAAATCTTTACTCAAATTCGTGCTGAAAGAACCAAACAAAAAAGAAAAATCAGAAGCGTAATCAGCCTGCATAAAAAAAAATGCCAGCCCCTTAGGTTGGCATTTTTTTTTGCATGATGAAAAACATGGGCTATAGCTTCGCTTTTTGAACCAGTATGTATAATTTGCACAGCCAGTTCATGAAAAAAATAATTATTACGATAGACGGCTGGTCCTCATGCGGCAAAAGCACATTGGCTAAACAAATGGCAAAAGCGCTTCACTATGTTTATATTGATAGCGGCGCTATGTATCGTGCCATAACGTTATATTTTTTGCGCAACATGATTGACTGGACAAAAGAAAAGCCGGTAAAAGATGCCCTCAGCAATATTGAACTGGATTTTAGCACTAATGAAAGTAATACCGCAACTGAAATATATCTAAATGGCGAGAATGTCGAATACGCTATTCGAGATCTGATCATAGCAGAAAAAGTGAGCGAAGTGGCCACTATCAAAGCTGTTCGTGAATTTGCCGTGGCGCAACAAAGAAAAATGGGCGAAGAAAAAGGAATAGTCATGGATGGAAGAGATATCGGCACCGTAGTTTTCCCCGATGCAGAATTAAAATTATTCATGACAGCCGACAACGCCATCCGTGTAGAACGGCGGTTCAAAGAGCTATACGCACGAAATCCCAACGTGACGATTGAGGAAGTAAAGAACAATCTTGAAATGCGGGACTTTATCGATTCGCATCGCGAAGAGAGCCCTTTGCGAAAAGCGGATGATGCCATAGTATTGGACAACTCTAACATCACCCCGGAAGAGCAATTGAAAATTGCGCTCGATCTCGTAAAACAAAAAACATAAACGGCTGCCATATGTCTAAAAAAAAATTAAAGGTTGGCGTAGTTGGCTTTGGTATATCCGCGAAGGTTTTTCATCTTCCTTTTATTAACACACTTTCAGACCAATATGAATTGGTCAGCATATTACAGCGAAAAGGCAATGAGGCGCGGGACGCCTATCCATCCGTAAGAATAACCAGGGACATTGATGAATTGGTATCTGATAATTCAATAGACTTGGTTGTAATTACCACACCAAACGACACACACTTTCCCTTTACGCAAAAATCATTATTAGCCGGTAAACATGTAGTGCTTGAAAAACCATTTACGAACACCTCAGAAGAGGCAAAAAAGTTAGTAAATATTGCTGCACAATCGAAAAAGGTATTGAGTGTATATCAAAATCGCCGGTATGTGAGCGACTTTCTTACCATAAAAGAAATCCTCGATAAAAAGCTTTTAGGGGAGGTACACGAGTTTGAAGCGCACTACGACCGCTACCGGATGGAAGAGCGACCAACCGCGTGGCGGGAAGCTCCGCTGCCGGGCAGCGGCATTTTATACGACCTGGGCGCGCATATTATAGACCAGGCGTTGTATTTTTTTGGACTGCCCTTGTCTGTCACCGCAGATATTCGTATGCAGCGACCGCATGCACGTGTAGACGATTATTTTAATCTATGGCTTGATTATGGGTTTAACAAAGTTATCCTTCATGCCGGAATGTTGGTTAGGGAACCAGGACCAAGATATATGATACAAGGCACGAGAGGTTCGTTTATTAAATATGGTGAAGACCCCCAGGAAGCCCGGCTCAGGGCTGGAGAACTGCCGGTTGGTGAAGATTGGGGTATGGAACCGGAAAATATGTTCGGACACATACACACCGAAATAGAAGGTAAAATAGTAAACAAAAAATACCCTTCTCACCGGGGCAGCTATGCCGAATACTATAACAAGCTTTACAACAGCATTGTAAATGGCGATCCCGTAACGGAAAAACCTGAACATGGCTACAACACGATACGGATAATTGAACTGGCAATAAAAAGCAGCAATGAAAAAAGAACAGTTCCTTGTACGGAATTAGTGGATGTTGAATACTGACAAAGAAACCAAATAACAAATCACAAGAAACAAATGAAATTGAAAATCCGAAGAAAAGGGAGAATACCGACTTCATTTCAAATCTAAAATATCCAATTTCAAATTCGCTATATTGCCATCAAACTGCATCCCCGTATATCGCTGTTGTCTATTCGCCCCGTTACTTCAAAACCACCGTCAGTATAAAGTTTGCCTGCATCTTCTGTGGCAATGAAGGAACAGGAGTTGATATTCGCAAAATCGATAACATTGATCACACCTTTGGCGCTTTTTGCATCCGGGCTTATCATTTCAAATGGATCGTCATCGTTACGAAGTAATATTTTCATCCATTTTGGACAATAAAATATTCCGTCGCCTTTTGAATATGCCTGCGATAAAAGTTCAGTCATCCCATATTCGGAATGGATACGCTGCAATTGAAACGCTTGTTTTAGTAAAGCATGCACTTCCATCCTGGTCATTTCCTTTTTCCGGCCCTTCATTCCCCCGGTTTCCATTACAATGGTGTGCTTCAAAGGCATAGGATATTGTTCGGCGAAATCGAGCAGGGCAAAAGTTACTCCCACCAGGAGGGTTTTCTGTTGTTGCCGTTCCAACTCTTGTAATGTATCAGCCAAAGTGGTGTGTTCGTAGAGATAGAAGCCACTGTGAGGATGGCCGCTTTTCTTTATCAGCTCATCCACCATCATCACCAGTGAAGAGTGCCGGCGTTCAAGGTAGGAAGGCAATAAGCCAATTATACAATAGCTTTCCGGATTGTCGTAAAACTGAGCAAACCCCTTCAAAAAACTATGCGTATATAAACTAATGTCACTCACATAATGTTTGCTGTTAGCTGTTTGGGTGGTTCCGCTGCTTTCAAAAATCATTTCAGGTTCAAATGGGTTGGATTGTATGCGGTGTGTTTTAAAAAAACTTACCGGCAAAAATGGAATCTGGGTGATGGTGGTGACCCCGTTTACATTGATGTGCAATGCATCAACAAATCGCCGGTAAATGAGGTTGTTTTCATATTGAAAGCTGAATATATCAAGCGCCAGGCTTTCGAAGGAAGAAATGTTAAAATCAAATATCCGGTTAGCTATGGCGTTATATGATGGCTGTTTATTCAAAGGGAATATTTACATTTGTTTTACTGAAAAGTGATTTATGAAGATAAAACTTGCGATATTTCTTTTTATAGGTATTACGGTTTCCTGCAGCAAAGATAAGTTTAGTGATGTACCCATGTTAACGCTAAAAGAAGTAAGCGGTGATTATGTGCCCCTGGGTGATTACGGCGTTCAGTTTACCATTGAATACACAGATGCAGAAGGTGATATAGCAGGTGTGCCGCTTTTTATGCAAAAAATATCATCATCTTCGCCCTGTGCCGATGGGAACAGGGTACCAAGTTTCTTAGACAGTCTCAGTTTCAAGATTCCCGATGACGTGCCGGAAACCAGCAATCAAAAAGGAAACATTATTATCACCGTCCAGGACCAGTACCTTGCACGCATTGCCTGCAGCCCTGCCGATACCATAGAACAGGCTGTGTACAAATTTTGGTTCAGAGACAGGGCCGGTCACCCCAGCGACACTATAACAAGCCCGCCTATTACCATTGAAAAAACATTTTAAGTTCAAATTCGGCAGCATGAATTTCGGTGGCTCAGTCTTTCATAATCTTTCATAATTTTCAAACTGTGTATCGCTTTGTGATGCAATGAAGCAGGCATGACTAAATTTCTTCTTATCCTGCTCTTTTTCAGAATGTCATTTACCTTTTGTTTTTAGAACACTCCATGCACTAATAATTTTCATTCGCATTTCACCTTATGTCAGCCCGGAAACGGAGTATGACATGTGTAATCATTTTCTATCTTTACCATAATCGTGCAGCAGTTGAACGGTTGAACAGTTCAGGTGTATTTAGTTGCACTCGTCTACGGATCAATTCACCCTGTTGTTCAGGATTTAACTATTTTTGACACCAATTTTATTAACATGGCAAAACAAACAAAGGCAAAGCAAAAATCAATTTTAAAAGACAGCTCGCTACATTTTCTTAAAAACTATATTAACAATCCATCCCCCACAGGCTTTGAAAGCGGCGGGCAAAAATTGTGGCTCAAATACCTCGAACCTTATATCGATACTCATTTTTCTGACCCATATGGAAGTGCCGTTGGAGTGATTAACCCCAACGAAAAATTTAAAGTGGTGATAGAGGCGCATGCAGATGAGATCAGCTGGTTTGTAAATTACATTACCAATGAAGGCTTAATTTACCTGAAGCGAAATGGTGGCGTGGATCACCAGATCGCACCCGGGAAAAGGGTCAATATTCATGGCAAAAAAGGAGCAGTAAAAGCGGTATTTGGATGGCCTGCCAAACATACCCGCATGGGCACACAGGACAAAGAAACACAACCAAAGGTTGAAAACCTTTTTTTAGACTGTGGCGCAAGAAATAAAAAAGAGGTAGAAGCCCTGGGCATACATATTGGAGCAGCGGCTACTTATGAAGAAGGATTTGATGAACTGGCATATGATTATTATATCGGAAGGGCGATGGACAACCGCATCGGAGGTTTTATGATTGCTGAAGTAACCCGTTTATTGAAGGAAAACAAAAAGAAACTTCCGTTCGGTTTATACATCGTAAATGCTGTGCAGGAAGAAATTGGGTTAAGAGGAGCAGAAATGATTGCCCGCAGAATTAAACCCGATGTGGCAATAATTACCGATGTAACCCACGACAGTACTACTCCAATGATTAATAAATTTATTGAGG
>DASUFG010000596.1:0-9219 GCA_036274715.1 Agriterribacter sp. | reverse complement strand
CTAATCCTGAAATTAAATGTCACCGTACCTTCCAGTTTCTTTTTTAAAGCGGCTTTGGGATATAACAAATATTGCATTACATAGTCCTCAAAGCTTACCGACCCCGCCGGCCTGGGCTTCAATTCAATTCTGCAATTGCTGCCGGTGTTGTTTCCCAAAGTATCAAAGCAGGAGATATCGTTTAGTTTTGAATTTTTATACACTTCGATGGTGGCTGGTTGTCCATTGCTTCGGTACCAATGCCATATACTGTCTGGTACGCCCTCAACATAATATCCTTCCGATTCTTTAAGTCCCGAAGAATACCATGTTTTCCATAAGCCGGTTTTTAGGTTTTCTCGTATGAAACCCGAATCGCTTTTATTACCGCTGATATGCCAGCTGGTAAACACGCTGTCGATCATATTGTCATTAAAAAACGCAGAGGCTTTTTTTTGCCCATTGGGAAAATACAGATCATAGCGCCCTTGTTTTTTAATTAGTTTTTTGTCTTTATAAAAACCGTGCATTAACATTTTTCCATCCGGGTAAAATGCCTTAGCCTCCCAGTTGTCATCATTTTTCTGTAACTCTCCTGTATATGCCGCTTTACTTTTACTGGTAAGAGACAAGTTATCATCAAAATAGCATGGACTTGTGTCCTGTGCGCTGCAAAATAAAACGGATAAAATAAAGAGGACTGTTGAAAGGGGCTTTGTCATCCCGTAAAAATAGGACAGCAGCGCAAAATAAAAAAAGGCAATCTTGGATTTCATCAACCGCTCATCTTTCATATTTACCATTGCACTTTTATCATTCATAAAAAATTTGCTTGTTATTTTTTTTTTCGAAGGCAACCTTTGGTTCTCTAATTACGAAGTGTATACCAATTCAACACTCCCTTTCCGGAAAGTGAAACTATCATTTCATTTTTAAACCTCATTTGTATATGTTGTATTCAAAAGAGGCTTCTATGCATTTTATAAGGAAGCCAATACGCCGGACAGGATTTTTTTTGTTTGTTATTATTGTATTTGCAAGCATCATCGCTTCATGTAGCAAGAGCGACAATACTCCACCCGAAAAAAAGCCAACCATCCAGCTTGCCACTAGTGCTACATTAGGCTCCTACCTTACAGATACATTGGGTAATACACTCTATTATTTTTCGAACGATTTTAACGGGCAATCCAATTGTGCAGGAGGTTGTTTGGATTTATGGCCCCTTTATTTTGCAGGGGATAATCTTACCCAGGCCAGTCTTGCAACAGGGCTGGATATTGCTGATTTTGGTACCATCACCACGCCTGCTGGTAAACAAACTACGTACAAAACCTGGCCGCTATATTACTATGCTCCGGCGGTAGGCGCTATTAATGTGCGTGAAAACCCAGGAGAAACAAAGGGAGAGGGTTTTGGTAATGTGTGGTATGTTGCCAAACCGGATTATACGATTATGCTGGTGAATGCACAATTGGTTGGCAGCGATGGAAAGAATTATAAAAGTGATATTACGGAGGGCATTGGAAAGACGTTATACTTTTCAGATGCCAAAGGCGTAAGCCTGTACGGTTTCTCTAAAGATAGTTTTAACGTCAATAAATTTACGAAGGATGACTTTTCAAACAACGCCGTTTGGCCCATTTACGAAATGGATAAAATGGTAGTGCCATCCACACTGGATAAGAGTTTATTCGCCACAGCAGCAGTGTTTGGCAAAGTGCAACTCACATACAAGGGGTGGCCTTTATATTATTTTGGACAGGATAATTTAACACGCGGTTCAAACAAAGGGGTGAGTTTTCCGGCTCCGGGAATTTGGCCAATTATGATGAAAGATTTACCGGCTGCACCTCAACCCTGATTTCGGATAAGTTTTTCCTGGGTTTAATGATGTGGGTGGCGATGCATTCTCCACCCACATTGATCGATTTAATGCCAGCGTTGCCTTTAATATGTTAAGCACCCTTTCATCCACTTTGCCAAAAAATGATACACCGCCGGCTCCATTTTGTAGGGCGTGTTGTATGCCCTACCTTATTTCATCATTGGTTTTGACCACTCAGGACGCGACTCCAGCAATTCCTTTTCACCGCGGTTGGCGGTCCACATCAAGCGGCAAGCTTCCAGTTTTTGCTTTTCGTTGTCTGAAAATGTTTTTGGCTATCTGCTTCAAAAAAAACACCCCGTATACCTACGTCGTGATACGCGGCATATAGCCCTTGCAAATCTTCCTCTTTATCAGCAGATTGCGGGTTTGTCCATACCCAGTGCTTTATTTTGTTTTTTTATTACCCGTTTTTCCCGTGTCGCCTGCATGGCTTTGATTGGGGAGCAAACAGGGTGGCTGCCCCTGCAAAAAAGCCGATTTTAAAAATTTTTATTTATTCATGATGGTTGCTTTAACGGAATAATTTTACCATTGTGATCAATCTGCCATCCTGTATTGCTTCTGCTGCAGACAATCGTGGCGACAAAATGTGCCTGGGTTGAGGCTAATTGCAGGGTGCATTCAATTCCTGTGGATGTATTCAGTGTTTCGGGCAATTCGAGTTGCGCTAAATTTTTGGCATATTTCCCATTTTTTCTAAGATATTGCTTTTGCTTGTAATAAAGCAGCCATAAATATTTCGAACTTTCTTCGGATGGTAGTGTCAACTGTGAATGGCTTTCTGTTGCCGGTGTCGACCCTCCAAACTCCAGGTAACCCCATCGCTCGGGATAATGCATGTTAATTACTCCCTGGGGCGACCATACCCAATTGTGTTCGCGAAGGGGTTTGCCGGAAAAAGGATCCATTTTTTTCTTATATACGCCATCCACGATATCTCCATCCCACTGCACCCTCGAAAAATTAATACGCCAGTGCTGGTCTTTTGCCGGCGGTGGTGTAGTATTGTTGCCCGACTGCAAAGCATCAAACGGTATGGCCATCTCTATTGACCATTTTTTGTCTGTATCGCCGGTTTTGTTTAATGTGCCATCAATATAAACCGCCGTTTTCAGGCCCTTGGTATTCCACGCAGTTGATATTCCCCCACCGTTGCGATATGGTTTCGTCAGAAATAAATCAAAAATGGTATTTAACGCATTAATTTCTATTTCAAAATAATGATGAGTATCGCCATCGGGGTCGATAAATACTTCAAAATCGTTATCGTGGAATATCACTTCATCGTGTTTTGTTAAAGTTGCCCATATTTGAGGTTCCTCTAATTCGGCTGCGATGTAAAGGTGGGTGGCGTTCCATAACATTTTAAAGCGGGTGTTAAAGGCCGGTTTTGGTTTTTGATCACCCTCAATGTCGGTAAAGTACTCGGACCATGGGGATTTTTGCCAGGCATCTTCATCCATTCTGCCGTCAATGCTAAGCGTGTCTGAAATTTGATAGGCGGTGAAGTGCAGGGGCGGGGTAAAAAGATGTTCATACCCCTTAAAGATCTCCTGGGAAACACTTTCGTTGTAAACGAAGCTGAAAAGCAGGAAAGAAAACAGATAATTTTTTTTCAAGGCTCAGGTTTTCAGAAATAATAAATGAATCTGCAAGATAAGGTGCCCTGGTTGTAGGGATGGATTTTTAACGCTTTAACAGGGGGCGCATAAAAAAATGCATTCCTTTTACAGAATGCATTCAATCAAATATATAATTGGGTTTAACCCGTTGTAACCTTAGGCGAGGGCGTTCACTCTTTTGGCCAACTTGCTTTTCAAATTAGCAGCCTTATTTTTATGGATAATTCCACGTTTAGCCAGCTTATCTATCATGCTCTCAACAGCAGGAATTTCTTCTTTCGCGCCTTTTTTGTCTGTTATGGTTTTCAGATCGCGAATAGCATTACGGGTAGTTTTACCATAATACCTGTTTCTATCCCTGCGTTTAGCGGCCTGCCGCATGTCCTTTTTCGTAGCTTTGTGATTAGCCATTTTAAAATTTTTTGGACGGCAAAGGTAGGCAGGCGCATGATCAATTCCAAATTTTATATATAAAAAAGGAATTGGGCTTTTCTTAGCCCGGACTGCATGGTGACCCGATAATTAACGCTATGCAAAATTAAAGTTAAACCGGCACCGTTATAGCAATGTTTTAAAAAGCAAAATAAGGGCATAACTGGCTGCTTTTGATGGTTGTTTTAAGCCTTGATATCATCAAAATCACGTAGGTTTGTGCTTGTTTTCAAAAGATAACCTCATGAAGGATTTTTCATATATAACCAATTCGGATCCGGCATACATCGAAAATTTATATAAAGATTTTATACAGAATCCGGAAAGCGTAGATCCTGATTTTAAACGGTTTTTTGAAGGATTCGACTTTGCGCTTGCCAGTCAAAAAAACGCTGTAAACGGCAGTACCTCGGCTACCACTGCAGGTTCAGGTTACACCACTACCGATGGTGTAGACTGGAAGAAGGAACTCGGTGCCTACCGGTTAATTCTGGGCTATCGAAATAAAGGACATCTCATTGCCGACACTAATCCCATCCGTAAACGCAAAGACAGGGGTGCTAATCTTAACCTGGGTTTTTTTGGATTTAGTGAGGAGGACCTCGATAAAAATTTTTTTGCGGGTAACCTGATCGGCTTGGGAACCACCTCATTAAGAAAAATATTGGAACACCTGCGGGCCTGTTATGCCGGGCATGTTGGGATAGAATTCAAATACATCAGCGATCAGAAAAAAGTGGATTGGTTGACCAGGGAGATGGAAAGAAATTTCACACAACCACTTTTGCTGAAACAAAAAGAAAGAATATTAGAGAAGATTAACCAGGGTGTGATGTTTGAAAAATTTCTTCACACTAAATATATAGGTCAGAAACGATTTTCCCTGGAAGGTGGCGAAACCACTATTCCGGCATTAGATGCCATTATTAATAAGGCTGCTGAATTTGGGGTGCAGGAGGTGGTGATAGGCATGGCTCATAGGGGCAGGTTGAATATACTGGCAAATATCATGGGTAAAACTTACGAACAAATTTTCAGTGAATTTGAAGGCACAGGAAAGGTAGACCAAACGATGGGCAGCGGTGATGTAAAATACCACCTTGGATTTGGCAGTGAAGTAAAGACACCGGATGATAAGGTAATGTACGTAAAGTTGATGCCCAACCCGTCACACCTGGAAGCGGTTGATCCGGTAGTAGTAGGCTTTGCCAGGGGCCGCGCGAATATTTTGCACGAAGCCAATTACGACAAAGTAATGCCGATACTCATACACGGCGATGCGTCTATAGCAGGTCAGGGTATTGTGTACGAGGTGCTGCAGATGTGCAAACTTGAAGGATATCAAACTGGTGGTACTATCCATTTTGTAATTAATAACCAGATCGGGTTTACAACCGATTTCGATGATGCCCGCAGTTCCGATTATTGTACTTCGCTCGCCGCGATGGTTCAGGCACCTGTGCTGCATGTAAATGGTGATGATCCCGAAGCAGTAGTAAAGTGCGCCGAAATTGCAGCCAGGTACCGGCAGGATTTTCAGTCGGACGTATTTATTGATATGGTATGTTACCGGAAACATGGTCATAACGAAGGCGACGATCCTAAATTTACACAACCTACTTTATATGCTTTGATTGATAAGCACCCCAACCCCAGGGAAAAATATGTGAAATACCTCTTAGAGCGTGGGGAACCTGAAGCCCAGGAGTTGGCAATGGAGATGGAAAAGAAATATTGGGATGATTTGCAGGACCGCCTGGATGAAGTGAAACAAAACCCTTCCCCTTATACTTACCAGCAACCTGACCAGTGGTGGAAACAGCTGCGTAAAGCTACAGACGAAGATTTCGATCAATCGCCTGTAACGGCCATCAGCCAGGAAAATTTTAATGCTGTTTTTGATGCCATGATGAAATGGCCCGAAAATTTTACCCCGCTCAGAAAAGTGGAGAAGATCATCAATGAAAAAATAAAATTATTTGATGCCGAGAAGAAGCTGGACTGGGCTACAGGCGAATTGCTGGCTTATGGCAGCATACTGCTGGATGGTAAGGACGTGCGAATGAGCGGGCAGGACGTGTGCCGGGGTACCTTCTCTCATCGGCATGCAGTTTTACAGGATGAAAATACCGATGAACCATATAACCGCTTAAGCAGGATAGCAGGCGCCAAAGGGAACTACAGGATTTTTAATTCTTTTTTAAGTGAATACGGGGTGTTGGGATTTGAATATGGATTTGGACTGGCTAACCCCAATGCCCTTGTAGTATGGGAAGCGCAGTTTGGAGATTTTTGTAATGTGGCGCAACCGATGATTGACCAGTTTATCGCCGCCGGCGAAGAAAAGTGGAACAGGATGAATGGGATTACGATGCTGTTACCACATGGATATGAAGGTCAGGGCCCGGAGCATAGCTCTGGTAGAATGGAACGATTTTTACAGATGTGCGCTGAATTAAATATGGTGGTTACCAACGTATCAACGGCTTCTAATTTTTTTCATGCTTTACGCCGGCAAGTGGAATGGCCGTTCCGCAAGCCTTTGATTAATTTTTCTCCCAAGGCTAACCTGCGCCACCCTGGCAGTTACTCACCGGTTGAAGAATTTACGGCCGGGCGTTTCAAGGAAGTCATTGACGATCCCTTTATTGACAATGCAGTGGCGGTGAAAAAAGTGATTTTCTGTTCGGGTAAAATATATTTTGATCTTGCGGCTAAGCAACAAAAAGATAACAGCCAGGATGTAGCATTGGTGCGAATTGAGCAGTTATATCCTTTACCCTACAAACAAATAGCTGCTTTATACGGTAAGTATAACAAAGCCATTTGGTACTGGGTGCAGGAAGAACCACTGAATATGGGTGCCGCTTCCTTCCTGCAAATGAGCCTCAATGCTGGCTTAAGGCAGCTGGGCTTGCCCGAGATGAATTATGGGGTTATCAGCAGGGAAAGCAGTGCGGCGCCGGCCACAGGATTTGCTAAAATACATGCACAGGAGCAATCAGAAATTATTGAAACAGCATTTTCCATTTAACTTTATAAACAGGTAAATCAGCATAAACTGAACAAACATGATCGATATTAAGGTTCCTACAGTAGGAGAATCAATAAGTGAAGTTACGTTGTTAAAGTGGGTGAAGCCGGATGGGGCATATGTTCAAAGGGATGAGGTGATTGCTGAACTGGAAAGTGAAAAAGCTACTTTTGAAGTGAATGCTGAAAAAGCCGGTGTTTTAAAAACCCAGGCGGCAGAAGGCGATACACTTAATATTGGTGATGTATTGGCAAAAATAGACGAAACGGCAATAAAGCCGGAGATGACTGAAACTGCTGCTCCCTCGGGAAATGGCAAGCCGGAACTGAAGGCTGAAACAAAAGTTGCAGCGCCTGTGGAAGAACCGAAAGCAGCAGGTAAGGGAAAAATAAATGTGAAAGTGCCCACCGTAGGAGAATCCATAACTGAAGTTACGCTGCTCAAATGGGCGAAGAAAGACGGGGATTTGGTAAGGCGTGATGAAATAATAGCCGAGTTGGAAAGTGAAAAGGCCACCTTTGAATTGAACGCGGAAGAGGGCGGTAAGCTCTCTACTTCGGTAAACGAAGGTGATACCATAAAAATTGGTGATATTATCGCTGTTATTGATACAGATATAGCGGTTCCGGCAGAGCAAAAAGCCGTAGGTGCAGAAGCAAAACCTAAAACGGAAACCAAACAGGCAACTACGCCATCTGCTATCGACGTAAAAGCAACTCCTGTTGCCGCTGCTATTATTGCAGATAAAAAAATTGATCCCAAAAATATAACGGCGAGTGGCTCATCGGGCAGAATTGTAAAAGGCGATGTGCTGGCGGCCCTGGCAAACCCCGGTAAAAAAGCATTTAACGGGCAGGAATTACTTTCCCGTAACGTACGAAACGAGAAAATGACCAGCCTGCGTAAAACCATCAGCAGGCGCCTGGTAGAATCGAAGAACACGACCGCCATGCTTACCACTTTTAATGAAGTGGATATGACGCGCATCATGGAAACCCGCAAGCTGTTTAAGGATAAGTTTAAAGAAGCGCATGGTGTGGGCTTAGGCTTTATGAGTTTTTTTGCAAAAGCATGTGCTATCGCGCTGGCCGAATGGCCATCGGTAAATGCAAATATTGACGGCGAAGAATTGGTATACCATGACTATGCGGATATCAGCATCGCAGTGAGCACGCCACGTGGACTGACGGTTCCGGTTATTCGAAATGTAGAAAGCCTGGGTATGGCTGATATTGAAAAGAAAGTAATAGAATTGGCTAACAAAGCCCGTGAAAATAAGTTAACTATGGAGGAACTGCAGGGCGGCACATTTACCATTACCAATGGTGGCGTGTTCGGCTCATTGATGAGTACCCCCATTATTAATCTTCCGCAAAGCGCTATTTTGGGAATGCACAAAATACAGGAAAGACCCAGGGCTGTTAACGGGCAAGTTGTGGTGTTACCCATGATGTATATTGCTTTAAGTTACGATCACCGTATTATTGATGGACGGGAATCGGTAAGTTTCCTTGTTCGGGTAAAAGAGCTCCTGGAAAATCCTGAATTACTGTTGTTTGGGAAAGATCCTGTGAAAACCCTTTTGGAGTTATAAACCGTAAACCTGATCCCCTATGAGACCTAAATTTTTACTGATCTTACTTACTGGCTCTCTTTTTTTTATTTCCTGCAGTAAAGAGCTGTCTTTTGAAGGAGGGCCTTCCGGCATTCCCCAGGACGCTTTATTGGTAAAGTTCACAACCCGCGTCAAAAACGCCACCGATTCAAACATCATTACCCTTACCTACGATGCCCAAAAAAAAGTGACAGGCATCAATAGCACGCACGTAGGACAGGCAAACAATTCGTACTTAGACCAGGATGTGACGTTTTACAGGAACAACAAAGGACTTGCGGAGCATGTGGTGGAAACCGACACTACATTTGATAGCAATAGTATACCACAGCTTGTAGATGTTATAACTTATGAGATGCATTCCGGTACGGACGATAAATACATCTACTCCATTAAAACATTTTCTAACGGTCTCGGGCAATCGATAAGAGATAGTGTAACCTATTCCTATAATGACCAGGATGGAATAGCGCTGGTAAATGTTTTTAGAAAAGATAGCAGCAGTTATTTTGAAACGCAGAGAACATCTTATGACTACGATGTTAGCGGCAACATCATTACGATGAGCATCCAGTTTGCTGATTATTATCATGTATTGGAACCGGCACAGGTAATAACCATGCAATATAACGATAAGCGATCTCCC
>DASUFG010000595.1:0-3398 GCA_036274715.1 Agriterribacter sp. | reverse complement strand
TTCAGGAGCTTCCCAAGGCATCCATTCAGTGGTTGTATCTGATTTAAGCGATCCTGCTTTTGCTCCATTTGATTCGCACGATCCCAGAACAAAAGAGCCTGCAATGAAAACCCCCGCTACTAATAATGCTACTGACATCTTGCGTACCATTGCCATGAACAAGCCGATCCCGACAGCTCTGTAACTATCGGGATCAGCTAATTTGATTTGAAATAAATTATCCTACAAAGCAATACTGGCAGCCATGCTCCTGGGCACGACCAACAGCCCATACACCTGAAGGCACGATCTGGATACCTGGCAATAAACCGGCTACCCATTCCTTGTAAACATCTTCAGCTTTCAGTCCCATTCCCTCTGCAATAGCTGCGCTGTAAACCGTAAGCGCTGCGTTACAGACGCAGAACATTACACCGCTGCCCTGGAGCTCATTTATACCGATTGGTACCGCTCCGAATCCGGGAACTTTATATTCACCGGGGGCGGGCTTTGCGAATGGATTGCGCACCGAAGGAGCTTTAGTAGCGGGATCATCAGCCTTGAACATGGCACCCAGCTTGTACTTGGCCCAAAGACTATCCTGCATTGCATAACCTATGGCATCATGCCTTAAGATAACTACCACGCCGCAATCTTTTTCAGTGCTGCCGGTAGCTCCATTGGTTACGAGGAAGATCCTGGGCCATGCAAACGGAAAAATTCCATGCGGCCCGGTAACATCAAAAACGATCCTGTGTTTTCCTTTTACCTGGTCGAACCAGGCATCAGCATCCAGGAAGTCACGATTACCGGCATTTGTGTTAGCGGCTGCGCTAAACGGAGTAATCAAAGAAGCTGCACCTAATGCTGCAGCGCCCGTAGCAAGTTTACCTATAAAACCACGACGGGAAGAGTTGTGATCATTGTTCTGCATATAAGTTTGGTTTAAATAAAAAAAGCAATATTGACCGCTTACATTGTACGCAGTTTAGGATGTCAGGGACTCAAACTGATTCACCTCTTTTTAGATCACTGTTGGAGACAAAAGCCGTTTAACTTGTACCAATACCAGCCGGAACAGGATATTTAAACCGGACCACAAAATTCGCAGTCATACCAACACTAAACAATACCCTGTTAGTGTTAGCAGGCCTCCCCACTTTCGGGGATATAGAGTACAGATCCCAGGAATTACCCTGTATCAGCCAACCGACAGAGCGCTTAAAATGAAAACAATTGGAGAAGGTAAGATTCTTTACATCAGATAAAAACGAGACAGTAAATCCGGGCTAAATATACTTAATAACGTGAAATTGCAAATTAATGTGGTAATTTTTCTCTGATCAAACCATACATCCACGTTCCAGCAGTTGCACTTAAAATGGTGATGCTGATAACGGTAGCGCCGCTGCCTAATTGGGCAAATAAAGGGCCGGGACATGCTCCTGTAAGCGCCCATCCGGCGCCAAATAACAGCCCCCCAAAGATCTGGCCTTTACTGAACCGCTTGTTATTAAGCCGCACCGGCTCTCCATCAATCGTTTTTATTTTCAATCTTTTAATGAGCCAAATAGATAGTATCCCGGTCGCTACCGCACTGCCAATAGTTTCATACATATGAAAACTCTGCAACCTGAACATTTCCTGTATCCTGAACCAGTTGATCACTTCTGACTTGATCAATATAATACCAAATAGCAAACCGGCGAAAAGGTATTTCAGGTTATGCCATCCCGGGTGCTCAACTTGTGATTCGTTCTGGCACATGTCATCGAGTGAGCGGACCTCAAAATCTGTGTTGGATTCTTTTGTTATGGGTGATGAGCTATTCTCTTTTATTTCCATAGTAAAGATTATTTCAATTGAAGTATTAAGGGGAGCAACAGGTTTGCAGTAGCAAAACCTCCGATCATAAAACAACAGGTGGCAACCAGTGAAGGCCACTGCAGGTTTGAGAGTCCCATGATAGAATGACCGGACGTGCAGCCACCTGCATAGCGGGTGCCAAAGCCGACAAGGAATCCACCAGCAATAATTAAGATGATTCCTCTCGCAGTCAATAAGGCATTCCAGTCAAACAGGTCAGGAGGAACTGTGCCATAATAATTATTGATTCCGTATTGTTTCAGGTCATGCACCAGGGCAGGATGAACTGATAGAGGGAGCGGGTTATTCAGCCATGTAACCGCAATGGCTGCGCCGGCCGTAATACCGGCCACAAAAAAAAGATTCCATAATTCCTTTTTCCAGTCGTACCGGAAAAATGGAATATTAGCAGGAAAGCAAGCCGCGCAGATATGCCGGAGGGAAGAAGAGACACCAAATGTTTTATTGCCCATGATCAAAAGGGCCGGCACCATTAATCCAATAAGAGGTCCGGCCACATACCATGGCCACGGTTGTTTTATCCATTCCATGAACTTGCGTAACTATGTGTTTCCTTGTTAAAGCTTTTCCTGGCTTCTTTCATCGGGGTCAGGCACAGGACATTGTCCTGCTGCACAACAATAAATGGAAAATAATCCAGTCGCCAGGAATGCCGCTCCAAATATAATAACCGGCCAGTCTGCATCTCTGATCCCTACAATCAATATCGGAGTGCCTGCAATTATACGGACTATGCGGCAAACATTCCAGTTAAATAATATTTGTCTAAGGTACGCAGTCATGACATTTTATATTTTATTTGACAGTTCGTTCCAGGCTCCGCCATTAAAAGCTTCAATACCGGCAGTTTTCAAAACACTGGCTGCCATGGCACTCCTGGCCCCTGAACGGCAACAGGTTATTACAGGTTTGTTTTTCTTTTTAAGATCCGTGATATGAGCGCCGACCTGGTCAACAGGAATATTCACCGATCCTTTGATATGCCCGGTCTTGTATTCAGCAGGTGTACGAACGTCCAGTATCACCGCTCCTGATTGTACCAGCGATCTAAAATCTGTTTTTGATCCAAATAATTTTCTTATACCTAACATAATTTCAGTTTTTAATTTTTATAATGAGGTTGCCGGACAAACATAATCTGTAAGTGCGAACTTTCCCGATTCTTTAATTGCCGCGAAACCGTTTTGAATATCAATGAGATTGTCAAAGCCCCTTGCTTTCAAAATGCTGATGAATATCATAGACCTGTAGCCTCCGGCACAATGCACATAATATTTTTCATTCCTGTTGATGATCTGCATGCTGCTGTTTAAATAGTCGAGGCTGGCGCTGAGCGCTCCAATCACATGCTCTGCATCATACTCACTTTGCTTTCTTACGTCAAGAATATTAATAGAAGGATCCTTTTCACGCATGACGGCAAGTTCAGCGGCACTTATAGAAGTAATTTTGTCAATTTCATTTCCGGCATTTTTCCATGCATCTATTCCTCCTTTTAAATACCCGATTGAATAATCATATCCCACTCTTGC
>DASUFG010000594.1:0-2129 GCA_036274715.1 Agriterribacter sp. | reverse complement strand
AAATATTTTGGTGAGGGACACTATGGTAAAACCCCGTTTGAAGCCTATAGACAGGCATTTACCGCCACCTGGAAATAAATTTTTCGTTCACAACAATATAAAAATCAGACATCTCGTTATATATCTGGTTTTTCATAGGATATTGGATTTAAAACGGGGCAGGATTTCCATCCAGCCCTTTTTTTATTCACCTCTCCCATAAATTACTTCAATAATCCGAGCTTACCTGCCAATTCTCCCAAATAATCCGCTTAGTTAAAATTAATCCCGGTTTCCATGCAACATTCCTCACGGAATTAGTGTCTCATTATTGGTTTTTCATAGGATATTGGATTTAGAAACGGGCCGGATTTCCATCCAGCCCTTATTTTTTATATTACGCTCTCCATTAATATACTTTTTATATAATAGGTTACGATATATGGGAATTTCGGTACAACACATTAAAATACTACGTTATTTTACCATTTATCAATACTAAAAGACCAAAAAACTACCTCGTATAAATACTAAAATTGAAAAAACTATTTATATTCGGCTTTTCATAGGATAAGGTTTAATGGTTAACGGTTAAAAGATTAGAGCCCCTCCCGATTTATCGGGGGGGTTTAATTTTTATGGGGTTAGGTAATTTATCGGCTTTTTTGTTATGAAAAAGCAACTTTCTATATTTGATTGAATAAACACCAACACCGTTTCACCAACACCGTTTCGATAAATGTCAGGCGATCTTTTTTATCACATCGCGCTAACCATGGTTCCGCACATCGGTGATGTGCATGCAAAAGAATTACTGCAACATTTTGGCGAGGCCGAAAGAGTTTTTGCTGCCCGCAAATCTGAGCTCGACCGGTTTCCCGGCATTGGCACTGTAAGGTCAAAAAGTATCAAATCATTTACTGGATTTAAAAGAGTAGAAGAAGAACTCTGCTTCATTGAGAAATATAAAATCAAAGTGCTTACGCAACATGCTAAGGATTATCCAAAGCGGTTGCTGCATTGTTATGATGCGCCGCTGGTACTGTATTATCGGGGCAATGCCAACCTTAACGAGCAAAAGGTAGTTGCTGTGATCGGCACCCGAAACCCTACCGATTACGGAAAAGAAATGACCTGCAAAATCATCGAAGATTTAGCACAGCACAAGGCGGTTATAATAAGTGGGCTTGCCTATGGGATAGATGCCTTAGCGCACAAAACATCGTTGAAAAACAACTTGCAAACCATTGGGGTTTTAGCCCACGGGCTGGACCGCATCTACCCGGCCGCCCACCACTCACTTGCCAGGGAAATAACAACCCAGGGTGGGCTGCTAACCGATTTTATGTCGGGTACAAAACCGGACAAACAAAATTTTCCAAAAAGGAACCGCATCGTAGCAGGTATTGCAGACGCCACTGTGGTTATCGAGACCAATATGAATGGCGGAAGTATGATAACGGCAGAGCTGGCTAATAACTATAATAAAGATGTATTTGCCGTGCCGGGTAAAACTACTGATGCCAAAAGTATCGGTTGCAATTATCTTATTAAAAGCAATAAAGCTGCTTTAATTACTTCTGGTAAAGATATTAGCGACTTCATGAGTTGGATTCACCCAACAGCGGCAAGGAAGCCGAAGCAAAAAGAGTTGTTTGTTGAACTCGCTCCAGCGGAAAAAAAAGTACTGGAAATAATTTCGGAAAAAGAATCCATTTCTATCGATGACATAAACCTGCAAAGCGGGTTGAGCAGCAGCAGCATTGCAGCGGCTATATTAAACCTGGAGTTGAACGATCTCATTACCAGCCTTCCTGGTAAAATATATAAGGCTGTCTGAAGAACTGGAAGTTTATGGGCCAAGATTATCTTCTTTGTAGGGTATCCTCAGCCAACTCCCAACAAAATTTGGAAGCTATTTATCCTCTGCCCTATCTTTGCGGATGGCAACAATAATCAACTCCGCAAAAGACAAATTTCCAAAAAAATTTTTTGGTGAAGGATTAACCTTCGATGACGTATTGCTGTTACCTGCCTACTCGCAGGTACTTCCACGCGATGTAGATATCAGTTCAAAACTTACTAAAAGCATTACTTTAAATACACCATTGCTTTCGGCTGCCATGGATACGGTTACCGAAGCCAATCTT
>DASUFG010000593.1:0-16836 GCA_036274715.1 Agriterribacter sp. | reverse complement strand
GCTCAATAGCTACGGCAACCGGTGCAATACCATCCTGCCCCCTGAAAGTGGTGTAGCTGGTAACGCCTGTCATTACGTGAGCAAATAATATATACAGTACGGTACAAATAGCGAGCGAACCCAAAATGCCTATTGGCATATCTTTCCTGGGGTTTCTGGCTTCCTGCGCCGCGGTACTCACCGCGTCAAAACCAATGTAAGCGAAAAACACAATAGCGGCGGCCCTGATAATTCCGCTGAACCCAAATTCCCCGAATTTGCCTGTATTATCGGGGATATAGGGAACATAATTGTCGTTGTTGATATATCTCCAGCCAAGAAATATAAATACAAGTACAACTGACACTTTCAGCGATACGATAATGGAATTCACCAAAGCACTCTCCTGTGTACCTCTTATTAAAAGCAAACTTACCAATACTACAATAAATACGGCGGGAAGGTTAATCCATCCGCCATCCCAGGGACCCACAGTTAAGGCGATTGGCAAATGAACGTCAAAGCCTTCTAAAAATTTAATGAGGTAGCGGCTCCAGCTAATACTAACTGTTGCTGCACCCACAGCGTATTCCAACACCAGGTCCCAACCAATAATCCATGCAATGAATTCGCCCATAGTGGCATAACTGTATGTATATGCACTACCGGCCACTGGTATCATAGATGCGAATTCCGCATAGCACAACCCCGCAAAGGCACAACCTAATGCAGCTACTACAAACGATATTGTTATAGCCGGTCCTGCCTGGTAAGCAGCAGCTAACCCGGTGATGGAGAACAATCCGGCTCCAATAATGGCTCCTATACCTAAAGCAACCAGGGCCCAAGGGCCTAACGTTCTTTTTAAATTACCTGGTCCCGTATCCTGGGCTTCAGCAATTAGCCCTGCAATTGGTTTCCTTACAAATAAACTCATAGTCAATCTGGAATTAAAGGATAAGTTTTACGGAGTTGATGTATTTAAGAGAATGGAAAATAATGATTTCTCCCCAAAACAGAATAAATCTTTCTTGTTTTTATGCTTAAACATAGGAAATGAATATTTCTATTTCTTGAACCGTAAACTTTCTGTTAGTTTTGAAACTTACCACTTTTATGATATATGACTATTCGGAGTTCAAGGGTATTGGCATTTTCGTTATTTACAATTATCGCAATCCTTCATTTCATTCATTTAGAACATTGGCTAATTATTCCTGATAAAATCTTGTTTATAAGCAGGTGGCTTTTTGTTGCAAGTCTTGTGGTGTTCGCCTGGCACAAAAAGTCACTCACAACGTGGATTTTTGTGGCAATGGCCATTGGTGTGGAAATAGGTCTCGACTTCCCTGTGTTTTCCCAGAACCTCCAATTTTTAAGCAAGATATTTTTGCGAATGGTTAAAACTATTGTGGCCCCTTTACTATTTTCCACCCTGGTGGTAGGTATTGCCAGTCATTCTAATTTAAAGCAAGTGGGACGGATGGGGTGGAAATCCATTTTATATTTTGAAGTAGTTACCACTTTCGCCCTGGTGATTGGCCTCACTTTTATTAATATCACAAAGGCGGGAGTGGGTATTGAAGTGCCACCAGCCCTACTCAAAGAACTTCCGGCAGCGGTGGAAAAAAACTGGCAGGATCACATTGTTGATATATTTCCCGAAAATATAATCAAATCCATCTATGAAGGTAATGTACTGCCTGTTGTAGTGTTTAGCGTGCTTTTTGGAATTGCTTTAGCCAGGCTTTCCGAACACCGCAAAAAGCCGATGCTGGAATTTTCAGAAAGCCTGGCGGAAACGATGTTCAGGTTCGTAAACATCATTATGTATTTTGCTCCTTTTGGTGTTGGGGCGGCCATATCTGTAACGGTGGGGCATCTTGGGATTGATATACTAAAAAATCTGTTGATGCTGCTTCTCACCTTATATTTGGCTTTATTCGTATTTCTGCTACTGGTGCTGCTACCAATTATCCTGTTTATTAAAATCCCCGTCAAGAAATTCATCCAGGCAATAAAAGAGCCTGTTTCTATTGCTTTTGCCACCACCAGTTCTGATTCGGCCCTTCCGATAGCCATGGAAAACATGGAGAAATTTGGAGTGCCCCGAAAAATTGTATCTTTTGTAATACCCACAGGTTACACTTTTAATCTCGATGGCACTACGCTATATCTCTCGCTGGCTTCCATTTTTGTTGCCCAGGCCGCCGGCA
This sequence comes from Agriterribacter sp., assembly GCA_036274715.1. Lineage (GTDB taxonomy): Bacteria > Bacteroidota > Bacteroidia > Chitinophagales > Chitinophagaceae > Agriterribacter. Next base: position 14,641 of record DASUFG010000593.1, on the reverse strand, counting down.
TTGATCTGTCTTTTGGGGAGCAGTTAATGATTGGTTTTTCACTTATGCTCACCAGTAAGGGAGTTGCTGCCGTGCCAAGAGCTTCGCTGGTTATTTTGATTGCCACAGCTTCTACCTTTGGTTTTCCCGTATGGCCGATAATGGCCATCTATGGTATTGATGAATTGATGGATATGGCACGTACCTCCGTAAACGTTATTGGAAATACGTTGGCAAGCTGCGTAATTGCCCGTTGGGAAGGAGAATTCGACGACAAAAAGGCAATGGCATTTCAACCCGATTAAGAAACCAATACCTGATTTAGCATTCTTTTAAGAAAGCACATGAAATCGGCAATTTATTAAAGCAGATATTGCAATTTTGCCAGCGCAATGGAACAAAATCAAAATACCAGTATGACCAAGAGAATTTTTAGTACGGTTCTGTGCATTATGATGAGTTATGCTTTATTTGCCCAGGAGGAGGATATCAAGTTTAAGGTTGTTAATCAATATGAAGAAACACTGAATAGTATCACACTGACAACTGCTGATAAAACAACAGATTATTTTGCCGATAAAGACGGATTCATTACGATTAAGGCGGCATCATCAGATTCAGTCACAATCGGCCGCGAGGGATATAGTGATATATCTTATTCTACGACAGATTTCAAAGAAAAAAAGACAATCACGCTTTATAAAGATTTTTCCGGGAAAGATTTAATGAACCCGATGTTTTATATCATCAATGGCGGGCTTTGGCTTTTATTATTTATAGTTTTTGCAGAAACCGGCTTATTTGTGGGATTTTTTCTTCCGGGTGATAGCTTACTCTTTGTTGCAGGTATATATAGCAGCAACCTGATGCATGAATTTTTCAAAACGTTTGGTATCGGGCATGCACGCAACGAATGGATTGATCTTTTTTTAATGGTTGCACTTATTTCGCTTGCTGGTATTATTGGCAATATGGTGGGTTATTGGTTTGGAAGAAAAATTGGACCAGCCATGTATGGTTGGAAAGACCGCCTGCTTTTTAAAAGAAAATATCTTAATGATGCCCATGATTTTTATGAAAAGCATGGTGGAGGCGCAATCATATTTGCACGGTTTTTACCCATCATCCGCACTTTTGCTCCTATTGTAGGGGGAATTGTACAGATGGATAGAAAAAAGTTCATGTTTTATAACATCGTTGGTTGCGTGGCATGGGTGATCAGTATGATATTTGCCGGGCATTTTTTGCAGATTTGGGTAAGAAAGCAGTTTGGGTTTGAATTAAGGGACCATCTCGAAATGATTGTTATTATTATTGTACTGGTAACCACGCTGCCAGTTTTGTGGAAGCTGTTGTCGGGCAAAAAAATACAAAAAACTCAAGCTTAAACATTATCCATACATGCCCCCAAATAAATCCGCTGTTTTCAATATTGCCGTTTTAGTTGCCGCCTTAGGTTATTTTGTTGATATATACGATTTGCTGCTTTTTGGAATCATCCGGATCGAAAGTTTAAAGGATTTAGGTCTTTCCGAGGGGGCCCTGCTAACAGATGGAGAAACCATTTTAACATGGCAGATGGTCGGCCTGCTGATTGGTGGTATTGTATGGGGCATAATGGGCGATAAGAAGGGAAGACTGAGTGTGTTATTTGGTTCTATTGTTTTGTATTCTCTGGCCAATATTGCGAATGGATTTGTGCAAACAGTAGATCAATATAAATGGATACGGTTTATTGCCGGCTTGGGGTTAGCCGGTGAATTGGGAGCAGGGATCACCCTTGTATCTGAGCTTACTTCCAAAGAAAAAAGAGGCGTCGCTACATCGCTTGTAGCAGGACTTGGACTAACGGGGGCTGTTGCCGCATTTTTTATAAAAGAAAACTTTCATTGGCGAACCTGCTATTTTATCGGCGGTGGACTGGGGCTATTGCTGCTATTGCTGCGTATTTCTGTTTTTGAATCTGGAATGTTTCATGAAGTAAAAAAGATGAATGTGAAACGTGGCAGCCTGGTTATGTTTTTTAATAATGGCGACCGTTTTAAAAGATACCTGGTCACCATTCTTATAGGACTACCTACCTGGTTCGTCATTGGCGTGTTGGTTACTTTTTCCAGCGAGTTTGGGAAGCAAATGTCTATTACCGAAAAAATTGATCCAGGTAAATCCATCATGTATGCCTATGTTGGTATTTCTTTAGGTGATGTTATGATCGGGTTAATTAGTCAATGGTTCAAAAGTCGAAAGAAAGCCCTTTTCTTATTTTATGGCATTACTACTTTTTTTATGATCCTGTATTTTACTGTTCAATGGAATGGATCGGCGGCCCAAATGTACTGGATATGTGCTGGGCTGGGTTTTGGTACCGGATTTTGGGCAATATTTGTAACGATGGGCGCAGAACAGTTTGGCACCAATATACGTGCAACGGCTGCTACCACTATTCCTAATATGGTGAGGGGCATGCTGGCCATTTTTATACTGCCGTTATTCCAGGGTTTAAGAAATGTAACCGATTTTTATACTGGCGGTTGGATCGCGGCTATTATTATCATGCTCATTGGCACAGCGGCTGTAATACTCACAAAGGAGAGTTTTGGAAAAGACCTGAACTATGTAGAAGAATGAAAATTACAATTCTTGCAGATAATCAGATCAACTAATCAATCAAGTCACGGGAGGTCATGAAATTTCTCATTATTCGTTTTTCTTCAATCGGGGATATTGTATTAACCACTCCCGCTATCCGCTGTTTAAAGCAACAGGTTCCGGAAGCTGAAGTGCATTTTCTGACCAAAACAAAATTCAAATCGGTTACCATCGCTAACCCCTACATAGACAAGTTTCATTATTTAGAGGAGGATATTAGGCCAATTATCAAAGATATCAGGCTCGAAGAGTATGACTACATTATTGATCTCCATAAAAATTGGCGTACACTGCGTATTTACTTTGAAACCGACCTTAAAACAAAATGGCTCAGTTATAACAAACTCAGTATTCAAAAATTTCTACTGACCAAACTGGGTATCAATATGATGCCTGGCATTCACATTGCTCAACGGTGCCTGAACGCGCTGCAACCAGTTGGTGTTAAAGATGATGGAAAAGGATTAGATTATTTCATCCCTCCAGCGGAGCAGATTGAAATGTCTGATCTACCTTTATCTCATCGAATGGGATATATCGCCATCGTAATTGGCGGATCCTATTTCACTAAAAAATTACCAGTTTATAAATTACAGGAACTATGCGGACAAATACCTCATCCACTTATTTTGCTGGGGGGGAAAGAGGATGCGGACGAAGGGAAAACTATTGCCAGCATTGACCCGATAAAAATATACAATGCCTGCGGTAAATTCTCAATAAACGAATCGGCCGATATTACCCGGAAAGCTAAACTGGTTATTTCGCACGATACAGGGTTGCAATATATCGCCAGTGCTTTTCAAAACCCGGTAATGGCCATTTGGGGTGGTACCTCACCAAAACTGGATGTAGAACCTTATTACGGAACCAGGCTGCCTCAGCAACATATCAATTTTATTGTGCCGGCACTTCCTTGCCAGCCATGTTCCAACTTCGGTACTAAAACCTGCCCTAAAAAGCATTTTAAATGCATGCATTTGCAGGAAATAGCCGCCATTGCTGACGCGGTAAAAAAAAGGATTTGAGGCTTATTTTATGGTACTATTTTAATCACTTCAATGTAATCCATCACCAGAATGCTGCAAAAACAAAGAATAAAAAATACCAACGCAATTTCCCACCATTTTCTCGCATTGGTGCTCATTGATTTAAAAACCATTTCGGCGGTTACATGAATCAATACACCCAATAAAAAAACGGATATACCCAGGAAAAGGAATTGATCAAACGTAAATGCCGCAATTATTAAACCGACAAGCAATACTAAGCTGCCAGTAATCTTCAAGGGGGAATTAATAAATTTTACCATAGTATACGATCGTGATATGTGTACTAATGATTAAAATTATTCAATAGATCGCATGAAGTCAATATTATAAGTCATTCATTTGCAGAAAAATATCTTATATCAAAGATTGCAATTGATATTCGTCTCCGACAATCTTTGGTTAATTGCCTCCGAAGAATTCTGGTCGAAAGTAAGAGATGAAAGAAGAAAGAGAAATAATTTCTCTCAATATTTTTATGGGAAAGAATCATTCACCAGTATATGGACCCCCAATGATGGTCAACTTTCTATTTCGCGTATTGCCCGGTCCAGGCACCTTCTTTATTGAAGACATTAATACCACTATCGGAATCCGTACAAGCGAACATACCGGTCCATTCGTCACTCAAGTCAAAAAAGTTAAAGCATTTATCTTCACCTCCCACCATATAACCTGTCCACTTTCCCTTAAGATCGAAACATAATACTACCTGCTGGTTCGCCCAAATGTAATAACCAATGTGATTACCTTCTTTATCAAACAAATAATAGCCGACCCAATTGCCATTCATCAGGGGATTTAAGTTATATGTTATAAGCGGATTTATGGTTTCGTTGTAATGGGGATTGATCTTGGTATTGAGCTTAGGGTTAATAAGCGCATTACTGGTGGGATTCAAAGCTGCATTTGAATAGGGATTGAGCCTCCAATTAAATAAAGGATTAATTTTTAAGTTTTCGTCGGGATTGATACGTTCGTTGGCCAGGGGCGATAAAGTTTTATTAAGCAGGGGGTTCCTGTTAAACGGAACCTGGCTGTAAGCACAAAAGGAAAGGGTAGCAAAGGTTACAAAAAAAATCAGCTTCATACTCGTTGTATTAAGTTTACCATGAACAGTAAGGATGAGAAATACGACAACGGTTGCTATAAGGTATTGGAAAACTTAAATATAACTACAAAAAGTCATTCAAAAAAAATGGGAGTACAAAAAAAATACAAATTTCGATTGATATGGCCACTTTATCGTATACATCAAAAAGAAAGGGGTACAATCAGCGGTACCCCTTGTTAAAATCTATTGCGTGTTGTACGAAATGAACCGTGCTTGATAAGATTATCTATAATGTTTTCAAAACATTGTTCATATTCCGTACGGCATCGGCGGATTTGCTGAACAATGCTTTTTCTTCAGCGTTCAGGTTAAAATCTACGATATTTTCCCAGCCATTTCTACCCACAATTACCGGCACTCCCAGGCAAATATCCTTTTGCCCGTATTCTCCGTCGAGGTAAACTGAGCAGGGGATCAATCGTTTTTCATTTCTCACAATTGCTTTTACCACATCGGCACCGGATGCGCCTGGCGCATACCAGGCCGAGGTACCCAGTAGTCCGGTAAGCGTGGCTCCGCCAATCATTGTATCGGCGGCAACTTTCTTTAACGTTTCAGCGTTAGCAAACTGGCTTACCGCCGTACCCTGGTAGGTAGCCAAACGGGTTAAAGGAATCATTGTGGTGTCTCCATGTCCGCCGATCACCACGGCCTGTAGGTCGTTCGGAGAGGCAGAAAGGGCCTGGCTCAAGTAGTACCGGAACCTTGAACTATCCAATGTGCCTCCCATTCCGATAATCTTGTTTTTAGGAATTCCACTGGCGGTTAGTGCCAAATAAGTCATCGTATCCATAGGATTGCTGATGATTATGATCACGGCATCGGGTGAGTGCTCGAGTATATTTTGTGTAACATTTTTTACTATTCCGGCATTAATGCCTATTAGTTCTTCACGGGTCATTCCGGGTTTGCGCGGAATACCGGACGTGATCAGCACTACATCGCTACCAGCTGTTTTTTTGTAGTTGTTTGTGCTGCCTGTAATTTTCGTTTCGAAATTCAACAGTGCGGCAGTCTGCATCATATCCATCGCTTTGCCTTCAGCAAGGCCTTCTTTAATATCCAGCAAAACCAGTTCTTCACAAAGCGCAGCACGGGCAATGTTATCTGCACAGGTTGCGCCAACAGCCCCGGCGCCTATAACAGTTACTTTCATTTTCAGTCGTATTTAATGAATTAAAATATTTGGCAAATTAAAGGTATTTGACCGAATCATCTCTTTTGACACCTTAAAAATAACTTGGGTTTTTCCCGCGCTTATTGAATATAGGTTGTCAGTTCCTCCCACTTAGGTGAACCCTCGAAGGTTTTAAGCAATTTGTATTTCTTGTCATAAATCGCCAGAAATGGTAGGTAGTGTATTTTAAAGTAATTGCTGAAAAAGAACCTCGTGTCCCGTCCAACAGTTATGTTGGAAAACTTCTGTAACTCAAAATGCTTGTAAAAATCCACCATTTTGTCGAATGGCAAAGTGGTGATCATTACGATCTGCGTTCCGCTGAACTGTTTGATATTTTTTTTAATTAGCTCAGTTTCATGTTTACAATGCTCACAATCGGGGCTAAACAACATGATGATTATTTTCTTCTTTTTAGGAAGATTGTTTTTGGTGTACCATGTGGCACTGTCTGTAAGCAGTATGCTAAACTGTGGTAACGGATACTGCATGTATGTTGGTTCGGTGCTGGTGCTATCATTTTGAGCAACGCCTCTTGTTAACACCATGCAAAATGCCAATAAAAAAAAGTAATACCTCATGTGGCTCTATTTTCATAAAAGTAAGGAGAGAAATGTAAACAGCAAGTTAAGCGCCAAGCCTGTTAAAAAAATGTCAGTTTCAGGCATATTTTAACATTGTTAACTAACAATATGTAGATTTGCACAAACGTTGTAGCAAGCATCATCAATATTGTGGTTAAATGCAGAAAGTTTATTCAATACTGTTGTTATTGGGCTTAGTATATGTTACGGAAGGACAAACTGTTGCGCATGCTGCCCCTTCTAATGCTAATGATGTGTTGGCGCTTAAAGAAACACAGTATGATTTTGGAAAGATCCCCCAGGGAAAACCGGTAATCCACACCTTTGAATTGGTTAACCTTGGCAAAGAGCCTTTGCAAATTGAAAATGTACAGGCATCCTGCGGATGCACTACTCCTGAGTGGAGTCACGATCCGATTGCCCCCGGTGCTGTAAAAAAAATAAAAGTTGGTTATAACGCGGCGGCAAGTGGTCCGTTTGAAAAGACCATTACTATTTTTTACAATTCTGGAAGCACTAAATTTTTATACATTAAAGGAGAAGTATGGCAAACGCCAGCAGATCCTGCCCCGGCTAATGCAAGTGTTCAATTATTAAAAAACATAAACCATTAAATAATGAAAAAACTGTTATTTACACTGGCGGCTTTTGCTGTTACATCATGGGCACTAGCTCAAAAAACTGAAGGTAAAATCAAAGCCGAAGACTTTATCAGCTTTAAAGAAAAAAAGCATGATTTCGGAAAAATTAAACAAGGTTCACCGGTTACCTACGATTTTGCGTTTGAAAATATTAGCGACAAACCTGTTGTTATCGAAAACACCTGGGCTTCTTGTGGTTGCACTACCCCCACAAAACCCGAACAACCGGTTTCCAAAGGGAAAGCGAGTATTATTAAGGCTGGCTTTAACGCAGCAGCAGCCGGACCATTTGATAAAACGGTGTATGTAAAAGTACAAGGAGTTGATATTCCACTTGAACTTCGAATTACAGGCGAAGTGTTGAATGCTGAGGCGTATGCCAAATACGAAACTGAGAAGAAAAATAATAAAGGAAGCAAATAATAGACGGACTCATTTGCCAGAATTTAGCCTTTGTTTCACAATTCAATTCATTTTTTCCCTTTGCACAAGCAAAGGGATTTTTTTTTGCAGATGGTTGGCAAAAACATCTGCTTAACAATTAGCATATAAACTATGGTGAGCAAAACCGGTCACACCACTGCAAAACATATTCATTTACTATTAAATTAAGATCATTATGAAAAAGTTTGGTTGTATAATGGTAATGCTTTCCTTAGTAACCGTTTCTGCAACAGCCGATGTTCACGGTAGAAGCAATAAGCAAAGCATAAGTTACAGGGCACAAGAAAAGTTTCCTATGGATTTTTCGACTGCAACAAATGCGTTCTGGAGCCAGGATGGCGAATTAAGCGAAGTGTCATTCGAACAAAACAAAGTTCCAATGAAAGCTTTTTACGACTGGAATGGAGACCTGGTAGGCACCACCCAAAAAATCGACTACAATGATTTGCCACCAGTTGCCCGGAAAAACATAGAAAAACAGTATAAGGAATACACGGTTGATGGGGTGATTGTGTATAACGACAACGATCAAAACCTCAATAATCTCTATCCTCTTCTGCCGGAAGAAAGTGATGTCAATTATTTTGTATCACTGAACAAGGCAGGCTCACCCACCGGGGTTATTCTCAAGGTAAATCCTGATGGTGATGTGTCTTTTTTTGAAGACAGAAGATAATTGGTTTCGATCGTTGCGTGATCATTATGGCTTATATTATCTGCTTATACGGCAAATAATATAAGCCTTTTGATAACTCAAAGTGTGCAACACTCTTCCCTGGTTATTCTTCAATTTTAGAAAACACGGCCAATAGCGTAGCGCCTAGTCCTAAAAAGGCGATAAGTGTAAATGACCATCGCAAACTAAATGCCTGCGCAATTAAGCCAATGGCGGGCGGACCAAATAAAAACCCCAGGTAACCGATGGTGGAAACAGCTGCAAGGGCAACTCCGGGAGCTACCTTGCTTGATTTACCTGCAGCGCCGTATACCAGCGGTACAACTGACGATACACCCATACCCGTTATTAAAAATCCTATGGTGGCAGGCACGATGTAGGGAAATAAAATGGCCAGCATTAATCCACCTGCAATCAGCAAGCCACTTATACGTATCATGTTTTTTTTACCCAATTTTACCGAAAGTGTGTCACCTATAAATCGGCCTCCTGCCATGGTAGACATAAAGGCCACATAGCCCAGGGTTGTAAGCGTTTTGGGGACATTCACTTCTTTACTAAAATAAATGCCACTCCAATCGAACATGGTGCCTTCACAAACCATGCAACAAAAGGCAATTAACCCCAGTTTCAACAGAAAACTGTCGGGTTTTGCGAAAATTGGAGCATTGGTATCTGAATGAATATCCTTTTTGAGTAAGTATTTGTATGCACCCAGAACGACGCAACATACCACAAAGCTGATTACGCAAAAGTGAAAAAATGGGGAAATAGAAACAGATACCGCGAGCGCTCCAATTGCGGCGCCACTAAAACCGGCTACACTCCAAACGCCGTGAAAAGACGCCATAATCGATCTTTTGTACACGGCCTCTACGCTTACGCCCTGTGTATTCATGGCAATATTGAGGAGGTTACCGGCAAATCCAAAAAGGAAAAGAATAATTACCAATTGCCACACCATGCCAGCAAGGCCTAAAAGCGGCAGCAGTAAAGCATACCAGAAAGCAGCAATAATAGCTGTAACCCTGCTCCCGTAGCGCGCCACAACAAAGCCGGAAACGGGCAAACTCACCATTAGCCCAATCGGTAATGAAAGCAGCACCATGCCTAAACCAGCTTCATTTAACTCCATTTTTTGCTGAACCTCAGGTATCCTCGATGCCCAACTTGCAAAACAAAAACCGGCGCAAAAAAACAAAAGGCTAACAGCGATGCGTGAGCCCCTGGAAGGTGATTTGGCGGCTATGTGTGAAAGCATAAAATAATAGGACTAAGATAAGGGAAACCCAACGGCATTTAAATTTTGAACCAGTATTTAAGTTTCCCGAAGCGGGCTGATTTTGGAATAACGGTTAATGCAATTTTTTTATTCATAAATATTTTTTAACTTAACTGTCAAACACCAGCTACATGAAAAGCGCTAACCTGCTTATTGTGGCATTGCTTTGCATAACCACCAACGGCATCAGTCAAACTGAGCATACTACCCCGGTGTCGTACTATCCTTCTTCCGGTGCCTACAGCAAAAATTTTTCAGACGCTTTTTCCATCATTTCCAATCCCGCGTCGTTATCAACGCTGAATGGTTTTAATGCAGGCGTATACGGTGAAAGGCGATTTATGCTGGCAGAGACCAGCATGTACACTGCTATTGCGGCTATGCCCTCCACATCGGGAAATTTTGCTATGCAGGCAGATTACTTTGGTTATGCCGAATATAATGAGTCGCAGATCGGACTCGCATATGGCATCCCGGTCAGTGAAAAAATCGGGATAGGCGCTAAATTCAATTACTATAATCTTCACATTTCCTCTTATGGCAATACATCTGCCGTAAATTTTGAAGTTGGGTCACTCATACACATTACGGAACAACTACACACCGGCGTGTCCGTATATAATCCGTTAGGCAGCTCGTTAGGAAAAAATACAGGCGAAAAGCTTGCACCGGTGTATAAAGCCGGAATAGGGTATGAAATGTCTTCATCATTTTTTACCGGTTTGGAAGTGATTAAAGAAAACGGAAAGAATGTAAACCTGCATGTGTCTTTGCAGTACAAGCCCCTCGAACAGTTATTTGCGAGAATTGGGATGCTTACTGCGCCTTCTTCATTTTATTTTGGAATAGGTTATGAAAACCGCCAGCTCCGCATAGACATTTCAGCCAACTTTCATCAACAGCTAGGTGTTTCACCCGGACTATTGCTACTATACCAGTTTAAAAAAAGCGAAAGGAAATGAAATGGTATGCAATACTATGGATACTTGTTCCTTTGTGGGCGCCTGCCCAGGAAGAACCCTCTTCTGCATTGGAGCAGCAATTGGAAAATATTACCGAGGTTTCGGAAGATGGAGAAACTATCGATGACTGGTGGTGGCAAAAATTACAATATCTTAAAGAGAAACCGCTTAACCTGAATGAAGTTACTGCGTCAGATATTTCGGAATTACAATTGCTGACAGTTTTGCAGGTAAACAATTTTATCCGCTACAGACATGTATTGGGAAAACTCATCAGTATATATGAATTACAGGCGGTACCTGGCTGGGATATAAATCTCATAAAAAAAATATTGCCTTATATCACCATTGCCGATGCTGTACTTACAAAAGAGAAAATCCGGAAACGACTACTCGAAGGGGACCATTATCTGCTGTTAAGATATTCCCGGGTGCTGGAAAAAGCCAATGGATATTTCAGGGAAGATAGCCTGCACAGCTATTACGCAGGTGACCCTTCAAGACTGATGTTTCGTTACAAATACCAGTACAAGAATCTTTTACAATATGGTTTAACCATTTCAAAAGACGCAGGAGAGTCCCTTTATAACAAATCGTCCCATGGTTTTGATTTTTATTCCTTTCATTATTTTGCGGCGAACATAGGCATCGTTAAGGCATTAGCAGTAGGAGATTATACGATCAGTATGGGACAAGGGCTTATTTACTGGCAGGGATTATCTTTTGGGAAAGGGGCGGCAGTGGTAGATATCAAAAGGCAGTCACCGGTTTTACGTCCCTACAATTCCCCGGGCTCGTTTTATTTTAATCGCGGGGCCGGCATCACACTTGAAAAGAATAGTTGGCAGGGAACCGCATTTTTTTCGTACCGCAAACTAGATGCCAATACTACGATTGATCCACTAAACGACGAAGGTATCGCGGTATCCATTCACACTTCCGGTTATCATAGAACCCAAAGTGAAAGAAAGGATAATGGCAGCCTTCAGCAACTTACATATGGTGGAAACATCCTGTATAAAAGAAGCAAATGGTATGCAGGATTAAATGTGGCAGAATCGCAGTTTAATAAAGATATTCAGAAAGCCCCTCAGCCCTATAATCTATATGCGTTATCGGGAAAAACGCAAGGAAATTATAGTATTGACTATGGTTTTATTTTCAGAAACATGCATGTCTTTGGAGAGGTAGCCATTGACCGGCATTTCAATAAAGCCACTATAAATGGAGTGCTATTGAGCGTTCATCCTAATGCGAGTATTGCCCTATTGCACCGAAACATATCAAAAGAATATCAATCGTTTTATGGGAATGCATTTACCGCGGGTTCCACTGTTTCTAATGAACAGGGACTATTTGCAGGGTTTTCAGTAAAGCCGTTCAACAAATACCGGCTTGATATGTATGCAGACATTTTCCATTTTCCATGGTTAAAATATCGTATTGATGCTCCTTCCTCTGGAAAAGATTATTTTATTCAGCTGAGTTACATTCCCGATAAACGCACGGAGCTGTATAGCCGCTACAGATTACGTGAAAAACCGGTGAATGAAAAAACGGAAACCAATGCCTTGAACGAGGTAATCCAATTTTCAAACCGATCGTGGCGCACGCAAATCAATCACCAATTGACCCGGGCCTTTTCAATAAGGCAGCGATTTGAAATACTCTGGTATACAACTGAACGGGGCAGTTCCGAAAGTGGGTTCCTTGCTTTTTTTGATGTGTTGTATAGGCCTCCACAAAGCAGAATCAGTTTTAACGCTCGCCTGCAATATTTTGAAAGTGATAGTTACAACTCCAGGCTATATGCTTATGAAAATGATGTATTGTACTATTATTCCGTTCCTGTATTTTATGATAAGGGATCGAGATATTATGTGAACGTTAAATACAACCTGCATACATTCGTAGATGTATGGCTGAAATGGGGGCAAACCTTTTACGATAATAAAAGTTCGATTGGCAGCGGGTTAGATGAAATAACGGGCAATAAAAAATCGGAGATAAGAATACTGCTATCGGCAAAATTTTAACAAATAACATAGGCGTGCAGAAAAAAAGATCGGAGCGCAAACTTAACCGCTCCGACCTTTTTGTTTTTACATGATTGTTTCTCAGTTCAATACTTCACCCAGTTTTTTCATCAGGTCCTCCCCTCTCAGGCTTTTGGCGATAATCTTGCCCTCTTTATCCAATAAATAATTCATCGGTATTGCTTTGATGCCATATAAAGCAGCAGCATCACTGTTCCAGCCTTTAAGGTCCGAGACGTGGGTCCACGCAAGTTTATCTTGCTGAATCGCCTGCTCCCATTTGTCCTTTTTCTCATCCAGAGATACGCCTAAAATATCAAAGCCCTTAGATTTATAGGTATTATACGCTCTTACCACGGCCGGGTTCTCCTGGCGGCAGGGGCCGCACCAACTGGCCCAAAAATCTACCAATGTATATTTTCCTTTGTAAGCAGCCAAAGAAACGGGCTTGCCATTAACATCATTCAACGTAAAATCAGGCGCAACACTTCCTATAGCAGTTGTTTTGGAAGCGTCCAGGCTTTTCTTTACCGCCTGTCCAAAATACGACATTTTAACCTCGTCGGCTAAGCCGTTATACAAAGGTTCAAGTTCCGTTGGCACAACATCATAGCTAAAAGTTTGAGCCAGTTGAAATGCAGACACATAAGACGCAGGGTTCTCTTTAACAAACTTTATAACCAACGCCTTATTCTCACCTTCCAGCGATTGATATTCTTTCTCGATTTCGCCAGCTTTCTGAATATCACCCGACATAGAAGCCATCTGGTATTGCTGGTAAAGTTGTTTTTGCTTTTCTTCAATGGGTTTACGTAATTCATTAAATTTCATAAACTCATCCTGGCTTTCAGAACCATCGATAATGGCGTTAAAAAGCGAATCTTTTGTTCCTTTCAGTGAAATTTTTCCAGCTTCCAGGAAAAACCCAAGGGGAAATTTTTTCTGACCGCCCTGGTCGAATCCTAAAAGCGCAAATTCAGGATTTTCGGCATCTCCATTAAATTCAAAACTGCCATTCACAATTTTAGCGGAATCAGGAACTTCCTGTTTCTTCTCTGCATGATGCAAGTAAACCCATCCACTATCCAGTCCCTCAATTTTACCAACTAAACTATAAGCTGATTCAGCCCCGATTTTTCCACCATTGGCCGATTTACCGTTATCGCCGCAGGAGGACAGCATAGCGGCAAACATCAAAACAATAATTAGCTTGTGCATTTACAATATTTTTATTGAGCAGCTAAATTACGCAATAACGATGGTTCAATGGTTGCAGGTATTGCAAAACATTGTTATTATTTATCGGTGGATGGCCATCCCTATTGAGGATGGCCATCTAATAATGATGTAACCCTGCGTTAAAGTAAATTATTGGGGGAAATAAATATTTACTGATATTGTATATAAAGTGGTTGTGGCTTCAATCGTAATACTTCCTCGGCGGTCATTGTACGACTATTCGGTTCCCTGAAATCATTCTTGTAAAATATTTTGAACCCCGTATATTGTACGGGTTCTTTATAGATGTACTGTCTGTACGTGTTTATTTTGCGAGCCTGTAAACCCCATCCATCCATGTCCATTACAATCTGCACCTCGGGCCGGGTTTTAATTTGCTTATAATTGGTAACCATGCCTTGTGTAAAACGATGAACAACCAATATCTTAGGCGGAAGGTTATATTTTTTCACGAGTTCTGCGAGGTAACCCGAAACATAGTTAATATCATCTGCATTAAAAGTACCTACAACCGCGCCAGGCCGTTGTCCCCCTTTCATGGAAAATTCAGGATCGATACCGAGATGAACATCAGGCATCATTAAATATTTCTCCAGTTTGGGAATTTCCTGTTCTAAAGTGCTTAACCCAACCTGCACGTCTACAAAAGCTATTGCATCAATTTGCTTTGCCATGTTTAATACAGAGTCGATCTGGTGAAAAGGCATGCGCAGCCTGTATTTTCCATCTCTTCCGGCACTTCCCTGGGCGGTTACGGCTATATAATGCAGTGCTGGTAAAACTTCGGTAGCACCATCGGCCGCTTCCCA